>NZ_QEQK01000050.1 GCF_003151135.1 Abyssibacter profundi | reverse complement strand
ATCCAAAAAGAGTGTTGCCATGTCATCCAGCTACCATCACCTGAGTCCAGAAGAGCGTGCGACCATCATGATTCAGCACGGCCAGGGCGCCACGCTTAGTTCGATCGCACGCCTGTTAGGCCGTCACCGTTCAACGATCTCTCGTGAGCTGTCRCGYCAGAGCGGCCGATCATACTCGGCAGTCCAGGCCGCCCAACGCTACCGCCGSGCTCGTCGCAGGTGCGGCCGACCGTCTAAGCTGCAAGCCGGTACACGCTTGTCAGATCGGGTCGTCAGCATGCTTGAGCATCGTCAGTGGTCGCCAGAGCAAATCGCAGAAAAGCTGAAACGGGAACACCCGGACGATCCGTCCATGC
>NZ_QEQK01000049.1 GCF_003151135.1 Abyssibacter profundi | reverse complement strand
TTTATCTGAATACCATCCGTTAACCAGTTTTTTGGAAATTCTGTTTCTGATAATTGAATCCCGTTATAGGTACATTTAACATGCATTTCTCGTTTCCAGTTCTTTAAATCCTGCGACCATTCGGGAAATTGAAATAATAACATACGAACAGTATTTTTAATTATTATTAATAAAGGTAATTTAATATATTTTCTAAGAGTTGATTGAGTTATTAASAGAGAACCTCTTATTACTTGAGCAAAAAAGAAAGTATCCCAAGCTTCTGCAATATCTATCCGTCGTTTTTCTTCTTTTTTGGATTTTTCCTTTTTTTCTTCCTCTTTTTTCTCAACTTTTTTTGTTTTTTCTTCGCTATAATTATAATTA
>NZ_QEQK01000048.1 GCF_003151135.1 Abyssibacter profundi | reverse complement strand
GGCGCGGCTCCAGAAACGCCGGAAAGTAGCTGCCCCGGCGAAGCTTGGGGATCTTCAAATCCACCGCCCCGGCGCGTGTCTCCCAGCGCCGGTCGCGGTATCCATTGCGGTGATTGATCCGCTCCTGACTGCGCTCGCCGTGGCCAGCGCCGCAAAGCGATTCCACCTCAAAGTCCATCAGCCGCTGCGCCACCAGCTCCACCATCTCGCGMAGCAAATCAGCGTGAGAACCCTTTTCAAGCAGCGCGCGCAGCGCCATCCTGTCGTCGGTCATCGTGTCCCTCTTTCGGTTGTCTAAGGTCGTCAAGAAACCTCAGATTACCGCGGGGCACGGTGGCCACTCTTACACCACGTCCGGGGACACGACC
>NZ_QEQK01000047.1 GCF_003151135.1 Abyssibacter profundi | reverse complement strand
GTCTTACGCTCAACCAGCGTGCCAATACAGGACTGATTCAGCTGGCCGATGATCAGGTCGCCTTCCCAGTGGCCTGGAAATTCTCGACCTTCGATTTCGGCTGGTCGCTGATGGATCGTCTGATGATCCGGCACTTGAATCGCCGAGCAGTTCGAAGCGCTGGCTCGACGCCCACGTTTGGGCTTGCCCTGGCGCAGTTGGGACACCAGCAGCCGCTTCAGGTGGTTTCTCGGCTGGGCGTAGACCCACGAATAGATCGTCTCGTGGCTCACGTGCATGGACGGATCGTCCGGGTGTTCCCGTTTCAGCTTTTCTGCGATTTGCTCTGGCGACCACTGACGATGCTCAAGCATGCTGACGACCCGATCTGA
>NZ_QEQK01000046.1 GCF_003151135.1 Abyssibacter profundi | reverse complement strand
GCGTGAGAACCCTTTTCAAGCAGCGCGCGCAGCGCCATCCTGTCGTCGGTCATCGTGTCCCTCTTTCGGTTGTCTAAGGTCGTCAAGAAACCTCAGATTACCGCGGGGCACGGTGGCCACTCTTACACCACGTCCGGGGACACGACCTGGGTCAGTTTCGGGTGTCCGGTGACAGCGTGGCGACAAGTACGTTAGAACGCTGCTCATCCACGGGGCGAGAACGGTTTTGCTCAGTGCTAGGCGCAACCAGAACGCGGGCAGACCCCTGAGCCCGCTCCAGCACTGGGCGCTGGGCGTGCAGGCGCGATCCAATCACAACAAAGCGGCCTGTGCCGTGGCCAACAAGCTGGCTCGGATCGCCTGGGCGAGCTGGGCGA
>NZ_QEQK01000045.1 GCF_003151135.1 Abyssibacter profundi | reverse complement strand
ACCTCACTCACTTCCGAGCGCCTGGTGCGAATCTTTCAGCAGCTAAAGGCGGAACACGGTCTGCCGCAGGTCATGCGGTGCGACAACGGACCGGAATTTCTGGGCGAGGCGTTCACCGCCTGGGCCAAACGGGCCGGAATGGCCATTCAATACATCCAACCCGGCAAACCCAATCAGAATGCCTACGTCGAACGCTTCAACCGCACGTAMCGTGAAGAGGTGCTGGACCAGCATCTGTTTGCCACCCWGGATGATGTCCGCGAAGCCACCTACTGGTGGATGATCGAATACAACGAGGAACGACCGCACGATGCGCTGGGCAACATGACACCAGCCGAGGCCAGATTACTTGCCGCCAGAAACTCTACTTTTGAACTGTCGCCTTGACGGGGAAGCTTACG
>NZ_QEQK01000043.1 GCF_003151135.1 Abyssibacter profundi | reverse complement strand
CGCACTCCTTCGTATACGTCACGAGTCCATTGATGAGAAGGGGCTAGGGAAAGCTTGAACCCAAYTCCTACAGTGATGRATATAAGCGCAATKGAAATTCCTGGGGRGTTAYACATTTGTGTATTGATAAGACCATTCACWATTTCTTGAAGCTCRATCTCKCCYCCRGATGAACCATATAGCCAAGAGAAMSCATGAACCAGAATAGAAGAGCTTGCCCCACCCATGAGTAAATATTTCRTAGTAGCCTCATTAGACCGTACATCYYTCTTGGTATATCCAGATARTAGRTAGGARCATAAACTGAAACATTCTRGAGYTACAAAGATAGTTATTAAATCGTTAGCGCCGCATAAAAACATTCCTCCTAGAGTAGCTGTTAATATGAATAACAGAAACTCTGTTA
>NZ_QEQK01000041.1 GCF_003151135.1 Abyssibacter profundi | reverse complement strand
CGTAGGCTCAGGAAACAAGTGCAACACTATCCAAAAAGAGTGTTGCCATGTCATCCAGCTACCATCACCTGAGCCCAGAAGAGCGTGCGACCATCATGATTCAGCACGGCCAGGGCGCCACGCTTAGTTCCATCGCACGCCTGTTGGGCCGTCACCGTTCAACGATCTCTCGTGAGCTRTCACGCCAGAGCGGCCGATCATACTCGGCAGTCCAGGCCGCCCAACGCTATCGCAGCGTTCGCCGCAGATGTGGCCGACCGTCTAAGCTGCAAGCTGGTACACGCTTGTCAGATCGGGTCGTCAGCATGCTTGAGCATCGCCAGTGGTCGCCAGAGCAAATCGCAGAAAAGCTGAAACGGGAACACCCGGACGATCCGTCCATGCACGTGAGCCACGAGACCATTTATTCGTGGGTCTACGC
>NZ_QEQK01000040.1 GCF_003151135.1 Abyssibacter profundi | reverse complement strand
CAGTTCACTGTGTCAATCGGCTATCGATGCGGTTTCCTCGTATGCCAGGCWGTGCGACCGGTGGCSACAGTCAAGCGACTGCTCAAYGAGAAGGGGCCCCCTTGCGGTGTCGACAAAACCCAGATATCTTTTACCTACRACAATAGGTGAGACGATTACCTCGCAGACATGACACCCGTMCACTCRTCATGSYACGCGCAAGGGAAGGASGCTGTATGGATYCCACTGTGGAGACCGTTGGCGGCAATCACATTGAACGYACCGATGGCGCCGGATCGTTCCATGCTCAGGTTTAAGAACAGGTGCACTGGAGAASCGATATTGACACGRCRCTCRGAGATGCCATGCGCGCCCTGATATCRTTCTCGTGTGGTCACGTCTAGTGTAGACAAACAACTTCCTACACCTCCATGCATAGCCG
>NZ_QEQK01000039.1 GCF_003151135.1 Abyssibacter profundi | reverse complement strand
CCCATTGAGACCCGTGCTCGTGCTGGTGCTCCAGCACCAGCCGAACACCCCGTTCCCGTACCTCCGGCGAGTACCGCACTTGCTGTCTTCCCATCGCTCCATCCTCTCAAGCTTTGGAGCCTCCGAGAAACCCGGGGCGGTTCAGTCCCAGATTGTCGCGATTCTGAAAGAAGCGGATGCCGGCCTACCGGTCAAGGAGGTCTGCCGCAAACACGGCATCAGCTCACCCACGTACTACAAGTGGAAATCCAAGTACGGCGGCATGGAGGCCTCAGATCTGCGCCGCGTGAAGGAGCTGGAGGCGGAGAATGCTCGGCTCAAGCGGATGTACGCGGATCTGGCACTTGAGAACACAGCGATGAAGGATGTCATCGCAAAAAAGCTTTAGGGCCGAGCGATCGACGCGAGGTCGCACGCTACATGACGGCCACTCA
>NZ_QEQK01000038.1 GCF_003151135.1 Abyssibacter profundi | reverse complement strand
TCAGTGCTAGGCGCAACCAGAACGCGGGCAGACCCCTGAGCCCGCTCCAGCACTGGGCGCTGGGCGTGCAGGCGCGATCCAATCACAACAAAGCGGCCTGTGCCGTGGCCAACAAGCTGGCTCGGATCGCCTGGGCGAGCTGGGCGAACGGCACCTGCTTTGATCCGGAGTATCAGGCCGTGGCCGCCTGAAAGGCCCGACCTTAATTTTTCCCACCAGCGGTTGTGCAGGAGAAGGCAGCGATCATGGCGAAACGGGTCGGCCCCATCGGGTCTAGATGCCGGTAACAAGTCAGAGCGAGAAGCTCAGTTGCAGCGTGTGGCACGACTCGATGCGGATTTCCATGAAGGCCAGGGCCGTAAGAGCCCATCAACAGGCCGAATATACGACCGCAACCGCACCTCTATCGCCTCGATCTAGACGTCTTCGACTGCCCGGT
>NZ_QEQK01000036.1 GCF_003151135.1 Abyssibacter profundi | reverse complement strand
GAATGGCCATTCCGGCCCGTTTGGCCCAGGCGGTGAACGCCTCGCCCAGAAATTCCGGTCCGTTGTCGCACCGCATGACCTGCGGCAGACCGTGTTCCGCCTTTAGCTGCTGAAAGATTCGCACCAGGCGCTCGGAAGTGAGTGAGGTATCGATCTCGATATGGAGCGCTTCCCGATTGAAGTCGTCGACGACATTGAATGTCCGAAAGCGTTTGCCGCTGTAGAGGGCGTCGCTCATGAAATCGACAGGCCACACGGTATCGGGCATGCGCGGGACGTACAGCGCCACACGCTCACGCTTGGGCAGGCGACGCTTGGCCGGTCGCCGGCGATTCAAGCCCATGGCGATGTACACGCGATAAACCCGTTTGTGATTCCAGTCATAGCCGCGACGACGGATGATCTTGTAGCACTTCCAGAATCCCCGGCTGGGCCGGTCGGCGACCAGCTCGGCCAGCACGGCAATGATCTCGGCATCCCGGACCGTCCAGTGATCGGGCTCGTTGTAATAGGCCGACCGAG
>NZ_QEQK01000035.1 GCF_003151135.1 Abyssibacter profundi | reverse complement strand
CTCGGTCGGCCTATTACAACGAGCCCGATCACTGGACGGTCCGGGATGCCGAGATCATTGCCGTGCTGGCCGAGCTGGTCGCCGACCGGCCCAGCCGGGGATTCTGGAAGTGCTACAAGATCATCCGTCGTCGCGGCTATGACTGGAACCACAAACGGGTCTATCGCGTGTACACAGCGATGGGCTTGAATCACCGACGACCGGCCAAGCGTCGCCTGCCCAAGCGTGAGCGTGTCGCGCTGTACGTCCCGCGCATGCCCGATACCGTGTGGTCTGTCGATTTCATGAGCGACGCCCTCTACAACGGGAAGCGATTTCGGACATTCAATGTCGTCGACGATTTCAATCGGGAAGCGCTCCATATCGAGGTCGACACCTCACTCACTTCCGAGCGCCTGGTGCGAATCTTTCAGCAGCTAAAGGCGGAACACGGTCTGCCGCAGGTCATGCGGTGCGACAACGGACCGGAATTTCTGGGCGAGGCGTTCACCGCCTGGGCCAAACGGGCCGGAATGGCCATTC
>NZ_QEQK01000034.1 GCF_003151135.1 Abyssibacter profundi | reverse complement strand
GATAATCCGCCGTTGCTTGGTCGAAAAGCTCCTGCGGGGTCTGAAAGTCAAAACGTTTTCTTGGCCGGGTGTTCAGCAGCCACGCGACGTCGTTCAGGCGGACCTGGCTCACACCTGACAGGTCGGTGCCCTTCGGGAAGTACTGCCGGAGCAAGCCGTTGATGTTCTCGTTGCTGCCTCGCTGCCACGGGGCGTGCGGATCTGCAAAGTAGATAGCCATCTTCAGGTGCTTGCTCATCAGCGGATGCTCCGCCATCTCCGAGCCCCGGTCGTAGGTCATCGACAGCCGGAGGAAGCGGTCGATCTTCTTGAGCTGCCGTTCAAAGCCCTCTCGGACGGCTGAAGCGCTCTTATTCTCCATCTTGCAGAGCACCAGAAAGCCAGTCTTACGCTCAACCAGCGTGCCAATACAGGACTGATTCAGCTGGCCGATGATCAGGTCGCCTTCCCAGTGGCCTGGAAATTCTCGACCTTCGATTTCGGCCGGTCGCTGATGAATCGTCTGGTGATCCGGGACCTGAATCGCCGAGCAGTTCGAAGTGCTGGCT
>NZ_QEQK01000033.1 GCF_003151135.1 Abyssibacter profundi | reverse complement strand
GGTCGTGTCCCCGGACGTGGTGTAAGAAGCCACCGAGCCCGTTGGCAGTCTGAGGCATGGCTTCATGCAGCCGGTAGGTAGAGTGCCTCGCCGTCATCGGCGTTGCAATTGGCCTGCAGGCTTTCGGCACTCATGTAGCGCCGGCTGATCTGCCACTCGTCATTCTGCTCGAGCAGCAGGGCGCCGACGAGGCGGTAGATCGCGGCCTCATTGGGGAAGATGCCCACGGTCCGCGTGCGGCGCTTCACTTCACCGTTCAGGCGTTCCAGCGGGTTGGTCGAGTGGATCTGGTTCTTGTGGTCCGGGTGGAAGTCCCGGTAGGCCAGTACGTCGTGCTCGGCCTCGTCCATCAGAGCAGCGAGCTTGGGCAGCTTCTCGCGCAGCTGGTCGGCCACGCGCCGCCATTGCTCATGCGCCTCGGCCGCCGTCTCCTGCGCGAAGGCGGTGCGGATCATCGTCGCCACGGCCGGTTGCTGCTTCTTCGGCACCAGCGCCAGAGCGTTGCGCATGAAGTGCACGCGGCAGCGCTGCCAGGTGGAGCCGAGCACTTTGCTCGCTGCGGCCTTCAGACCCTCGTGGGCATCGGAGATGATCAGCTTCACGCCGCGCAGGCCACGGTGA
>NZ_QEQK01000032.1 GCF_003151135.1 Abyssibacter profundi | reverse complement strand
GCTGGCCACGGCGAGCGCAGTCAGGAGCGGATCAATCACCGCAATGGATACCGCGACCGGCGCTGGGAGACACGCGCCGGGGCGGTGGATTTGAAGATCCCCAAGCTTCGCCGGGGCAGCTACTTTCCGGCGTTTCTGGAGCCGCGCCGGACGTCCGAGAAAGCGTTGGTGGCCGTCATCCAGGAGGCCTACGTCTGCGGCATCTCGACGCGCTCGGTCGACGATCTGGTGCAGGCCATGGGCATGAGCGGCATCTCCAAGAGCCAGGTCTCGCGCTTGTGTGCCGAGATTGACGAGCGGGTGCAGGCGTTCCTGAACCGGCCTCTGGAAGGCGACTGGCCGTACCTGTGGATCGATGCGACGTACGTGAAGCAGCGCGATGCCGGCCGGATCGTCTCGGTGGCCGCCATAATTGCCGTGGCAGTCAACACCGACGGGCGGCGCGAGGTGCTGGGCATGTCGGTGGGGCCGAGTGAGGCCGAGCCCTTCTGGACCGACTTTCTGCGCAGCTTGACTCACCGTGGCCTGCGCGGCGTGAAGCTGATCATCTCCGATGCCCACGAGGGTCTGAAGGCCGCAGCGAGCAAAGTGCTCGGCTCCACCTGGCAGCGCTGCCGCGTGCACTTCATGCGCAACGCTCTGGCGCTGGTGCCGAAGAAGCAG
>NZ_QEQK01000031.1 GCF_003151135.1 Abyssibacter profundi | reverse complement strand
TCAGCCGGCGCTACATGAGTGCCGAAAGCCTGCAGGCCAATTGCAACGCCGATGACGGCGAGGCACTCTACCTACCGGCTGCATGAAGCCATGCCTCAGACTGCCAACGGGCTCGGTGGCTTCTTACACCACGTCCGGGGACACGACCAATGGCAAGCGCTCTGAATCCATCTCAGCCTTGAGCCTTGCCTTGCGGCGCAGCCAGTCTTCAAAGTTCTTGTAATACCCAGACTCTGCCAATCCGATAAGCGCTTGGTAGGCCTCTTCCCCTGGACGCTCGGACAACAGACCGAACACATTCCTTCGGGCGTCTTCAGCGAAATCACGGGCACCTGGCGTGTACACTCCAGGATGCACCACATCGTCCTCTTCTCGTATGTGAGTACGGGTGACCTTGACCAGTCGCAAGAGTTGCGTCACAGAGACGTCTGCACTGAGCAGTACCCGGTCCCGATCGCCGAATACCGACAGCATCCGCTCCCCAAAGCGCCTTTTTGCCTCGGGGTCGACCAGCCGGCCAATCCGTAAGCTTCCCCGTCAAGGCGACAGTTCAAAAGTAGAGTTTCTGGCGGCAAGTAATCTGGCCTCGGCTGGTGTCATGTTGCCCAGCGCATCGTGCGGTCGTTCCTCGTTGTATTCGATCATCCACCAGTAGGTGGCTTCGCGGACAT
>NZ_QEQK01000030.1 GCF_003151135.1 Abyssibacter profundi | reverse complement strand
CTGGTACACGCTTGTCAGATCGGGTCGTCAGCATGCTTGAGCATCGCCAGTGGTCGCCAGAGCAAATCGCAGAAAAGCTGAAACGGGAACACCCGGACGATCCGTCCATGCACGTGAGCCACGAGACCATTTATTCGTGGGTCTACGCACAGCCGAGAAACYACCTGAAGCGGCTRCTGGTGTCCCARCTGCGCCAGGSMAAGCCCAAACGTGGGCGYAGAGCCAGCACTTCGAACTGCTCGGCGATTCAGGTCCCGGATCACCAGACGATTCATCAGCGACCGGCCGAAATCGAAGGTCGAGAATTTCCAGGCCACTGGGAAGGCGACCTGATCATCGGCCAGCTGAATCAGTCCTGTATCGGCACGCTGGTCGAGCGTAAGACCGGCTTTCTGGTGCTGTGCAAGATGGAGAACAAGAGCGCTTCAGCCGTCCGAGAGGGCTTTGAACGGCAGCTCAGGAAGATCGACCGCTTCCTCCGGCTGTCGATGACCTACGACCGGGGCTCGGAGATGGCGGAGCATCCGCTGATGAGCAAGCACCTGAAGATGGCTATCTACTTTGCAGATCCGCACGCCCCGTGGCAGCGGGGCAGCAACGAGAACATCAACGGCCTGCTACGGCAGTACTTCCCGAAGGGCACCGACCTGTCAGGTGTGAGCCAGGTCCGCCTGAACGACGTCGCGTGGCTGCTGAACACCCGGCCAAGAAAACGTTTTGACTTTCAGACCCCGCAGGAGCTTTTCGACCAAGCAACGGCGGATTATC
>NZ_QEQK01000029.1 GCF_003151135.1 Abyssibacter profundi | reverse complement strand
CCCTGAGGGTTCCCCACATCTTTCCTTGCGTAATCAACCGCTTGAGGTGTAGCTTGCGGTGAAAACAGCGCGTGCACGACGAGTTTTTTCCTCGTTTCCGACAAGAAGCGAGGCTCGCCATGCACGCCACGAGAGTATTGCAGAAGCTGCTGGCCCCGGCACTGGGGTCGCTGGATCGGCGCAATGCCGCCAACTTGCTCAGGGCCGTCGATGCCTGCCTCCGAGGGCGGCGGCTGGTCATGATGGAACTGGCTCGGCATTGGGGCAATGCAGCTAAGGTCTGGCCGCCGTTGAAGCGCCTGGACCGTTTGCTATCTAACCCATCGGTTCAGGCTCAGCGGTGCCGGTTTTATGGTGCGGTGGCTTTGTTGGCAGTACGAACTCCCGAGCCGGTTATTGTCGTTGATTGGAGCGAGCTCAAGGCCGACGGTCGATGGCATTTGCTGCGGGCCGGATTGGTGGTTCGCGGCCGTACGCTGACGGTCTACGAAGAGGTGCATCCTCAGCGGCGGCTGAACTCCCCGGTGGTCCATCGGCACTTTCTGGCTGCGCTGAAGAAGCTGCTGCCAAGATCGGTGACGCCGATCATCGTGACCGATGCTGGCTTCAGGGTGCCGTGGTTTCGTGAGGTCGAGGCCTTGGGCTGGCATTGGCTGGGCCGCGTACGCGGCAGAGTCTCCTTATGCTTGGCAACAAAAGCGTTTGCACCGTTTCTGCCTGTAGCTGACTGGTATCGTCACGCCACCCCGAAGGCCACGGCTTTAGGCGCGATCCGGGTGACCGCAAACCATCAACTGGCCGCTTACGGCACGCTGATCCGGCAGCCGCCCAAAGGGCGTCATCAGGTGCTCAACCGCTCGGGATGCCGAGCCGATAGCGGACAGGCGCGGAAAATGGCCCGCGCCGGTGGTGAACCGTGGCTGTTGGTGTACAGCCCGTCATTGGCGGCCCGCTCAGCCCGTCAGATCGTCACGCTTTACCGGCACCGGATGCAGATTGAATCGTCATTCAGAGACCTCAAATCCCACCGCTTTGGTGCAGGGTTCGAGGACACCCAGACGCGCAGTGCCGAACGGCTACAGATGCTACTGCTGATTCACCTGCTGGCGACGCTGGTGGCTTGGCTGGCTGCCGTGGCCACGACCCACACCCACGAGTTGAGGTTCCGAGTCTCAATGCTCCGCCGAGGCTGGGAGCATCTACGAAAATCGAGTGCCCGGATACCCGCACCCGACCAAGCCCTCAGGCGACTCTGTTCGCTTGCAAGCCAAGCAGTTGCAACGCCATGAGATGTGGGGAATCCTCAGG
>NZ_QEQK01000028.1 GCF_003151135.1 Abyssibacter profundi | reverse complement strand
GGACTGAACCGCCCCGGGTTTCTCGGAGGCTCCAAAGCTTGAGAGGATGGAGCGATGGGAAGACAGCAAGTGCGGTACTCGCCGGAGGTACGGGAACGGGGTGTTCGGCTGGTGCTGGAGCACCAGCACGAGCACGGGTCTCAATGGGCTGCGATTCAGTCGATCGCGCCGAAATTGGGTTGCACGCCTGAGACGCTGCGCAAGTGGGTGCGGCGGGCTGAGCGGGATCAGGGCCGGAGGCCCGGTCCAACCAGCGACCATCAGCAACGCATGAAGGAGTTGGAGCGGGAGAACCGTGAGCTTCGGCGGGCAAATGAGATCTTGCGCAAGGCCTCGGCATATTTCGCCCAGGCGGAGCTCGACCGCCGACCGAAGTGATGGTCCGATTCATCGACGATCATTGTCACGAGTACGGCGTCGAGCCGATCTGCCGAGTGCTGCCGATCGCGCCGTCCACGTATCACCTGCACAAGACGCGAGAAGCCGATCCTGCGCTGCTACCGGCTCGAGCGCTCCGCGATTCCGAGCTGAGCGTCGAGATCCGCCGGGTCTGGGAGGAGAACTTCCGGGTCTACGGGGTCCGCAAGGTCTGGCGCCAGTTGCAGCGTGAGGGCATCACGGCAGCCCGCTGCACAGTCGAGCGCCTGATGAAGCAGATGGGTATCCAGGGCGTGGTCCGCGGCAAGAAGGCGTTCACCACGGTCGTGGACGACGAGCTCGAGCGGGCCCGGGACAAGGTCCGGCGGGACTTCACCGCCACCCGGCCGAACCAGCTTTGGGTCTCGGACCTGACCTACGTCGCCACCTGGGTGGGGTTCGCCTACGTGGCCTTCGTGATCGACGTCTACGCCCGGATGATCGTGGGCTGGCGGGTGTCCCGCTCCCTGCGCAGCGACCTGGCGCTGGACGCGCTGGAGCAGGCTCTGCATGCCCGTGGGCTGGACCAGAAGGGGCAACTGATCCACCACAGCGACCGCGGGGTCCAGTACCTGTCGCTGAAGTACACCGACCGACTCAAGGAAGCGGGCATCGAGCCGTCGGTCGGCAGCGTGGGCGACTCCTACGACAATGCGCTGGCCGAGACCATCAACGGCTTGTACAAGGCCGAGCTCATCTGGCGACGAGGCCCGTGGCGCAGCATCGATGCCGTCGAAATCGGCACGCTGGAATGGGTCGACTGGTTCAACAACCGCCGCATCATGGAATCGATCGGCAATGTCCCGCCGATCGAGCGCGAAGCGGCTTACTATTCACAGATTGAGGGTCAGGCGATGGCCGCCTGACTCAAACCTATGAGCCTCCGGGATTCCCGGGGCGGTTCA
>NZ_QEQK01000027.1 GCF_003151135.1 Abyssibacter profundi | reverse complement strand
CCCAACAGGCGTGCGATGGAACTAAGCGTGGCGCCCTGGCCGTGCTGAATCATGATGGTCGCACGCTCTTCTGGGCTCAGGTGATGGTAGCTGGATGACATGGCAACACTCTTTTTGGATAGTGTTGCACTTGTTTCCTGAGCCTACGATCATCTCTTTGTGCGTTTCATTAGCAAAAGATCGGCTTTCAATTGATAGAGATGGTCTCACAAAAAGACTTGGGAGGTTTGTCGAAGGTCGTAAAGAAGGAAATGCATCAGAAATTGCAAGTGAATACTTTAATCTCAAATGTCAAAACACACTATCAGCAGGACGTGATGTATTATTTGTTAAATCATTTTTAGATGATGCAGATTGTCTGATTGTAGATTTGTACAGATTCAATGACGATGGAACGAAACGACTAAAATATTATGATGATAAGGTAGAGCTTTTAAATGGTGATACTTGGGATGTTATATATCGAGCGTCAACCTTTGTAGGTATTGAGCGATTTATTGAAGAGAATTCTGAGGAATATAAAAATTCAAAATTAGCCATACTTCCTATAAATTCCGATACTAGCCCAGATGTTGAGCCTTTCGCTAAAGCGCATGCACAATATTGCTCAAGTTTGGCCGAATCTTCTAAAGAGCCTCTAATCTGTATCCATTGCGGGGATCCAGTTTCTGAGGAGGCATCTCCATTTGTTGAAATTGATGATAATCAGAATGACCAAGCTGTTGGTCTCGTGCACAAGCGATGCTTGCGGCCAATTGATAGGGTTATGGGAGTAATAAGCAACGATTTGTTTAAAGAGAATGAACAACTCCATAATTTTGATTACGTAAAATTGTTTCTTGAGGCTCCTCGGGGACAAGGCTTATTCAATGCTTCAGCATCTTTCCGGAATCGAGTAGCATCGATAGCATGGAAACCCGATTATAATAGAATCACTAAAGGTCCATTGTGTATCAAGATAAATCTTGAAGATGGCAGTGCTAGATATGTACACGAACGTGGCAAAGTTGTCCGATATTCTGAAAGTGAAGCACAAGATAAGTCAGATTTTATTAATTCAATATTTGATGAGTCACGAATAAATAAAGACCCTTGGTGCTACACATCAATTAATGAAAGCTTTGGAACATATTCTACTGCACTTCAAATGCTGGAGGAGGATGAGGAATGCATATTGTGTGTGAATGCAGAATCTGTTCGCTATACAAAGTCTATCGGAAACACATACTCACGCTTTGATAACTATTATGCTCCACTAGCCATTCTTCTAGACGAAGAATCTGGTCTTCCGATTTCTATTGATGGAACGCTTACGCTTGTTTCAAATCCACTCAGGCTGAGTCGGTTCACGGAAAACTGGAGAAAGGCAGGAATCGAACTTCCTAAATTTTCAGTATCCATAATTGAAACTGACGATGAGTTCGATAAATTAGTTCGGAGTGCAAAAGAAGACCATAATAATATACTTATTGACCCAATAGTTAATTTATCTGGTGAGCTTTCTAGTGGGTTTGTAGTCGAGAATTACTACGATGTTGTAGGATCTGAACCAGAAGATCTCTAACAAGCCATATATGGACTCCTCCCGCAACCGGGCAGTCGAAGACGTCTAGATCGAGGCGATAGAGGTGCGGTTGCGGTCGTATATTCGGCCTGTTGATGGGCTCTTACGGCCCTGGCCTTCATGGAAATCCGCATCGAGTCGTGCCACACGCTGCA
>NZ_QEQK01000026.1 GCF_003151135.1 Abyssibacter profundi | reverse complement strand
AGCTTCTGCAATACTCTCGTGGCGTGCATGGCGAGCCTCGCTTCTTGTCGGAAACGAGGAAAAAACTCGTCGTGCACGCGCTGTTTTCACCGCAAGCTACACCTCAAGCGGTTGATTACGCAAGGAAAGATGTGGGGAACCCTCAGGGACAGACCCCAATTAAGTCGCCCGATCGCTAATCCATCCAATTAGCAGAGAGACACCATCCCCGACCCCGCCTCGCGCGGGGTTTTTCATGCCCGGTGCGGATGGGTCTGACTAAGCGCTCTTAGAAAACCGCCCCGCATCGTGCTTGAGGATCAAGCTTTCCAGCAGCGTCTTGGTCACCGCCTTTTCCTCCGGCGAAAAGCCCTGCACCGCCTCAATCTGCAAGCGCAGATCATTGCCTGGCCCGCGGGCATCGTCTGAAAACACCAGCGCATCCAGGCTCACATGCAGCGCCTTGGCCAGGCGCACCAGTGCATCCAATGTCGGCTGCGCCGTGCTCGCCTCGTAGCGCTTGATCTGATTCACATGCAAGCCCACCGCATCGGCCAGCGCCTGCTGGGTGTAGCCCTAGAGCAATATAGGGGACAGACTACGATTTCTAGAACAAACTCTCATTCCGGCCAACTTCCGGCTTACGGGGCCGGCCCGATTTTCCAGGTGTGACGCGCCGAGCCAGCATCAACGCCACTTCCTCCGCAAATCGTTCGCTACCCAGCGCATAGTTCCCATTCGTCGCCTTGCGAATCCTGTCCACCATCTCGGGTTCGAGGTCCGACCGCAACAGCTCTCGGTAAGCAAGGCGCCGATCTTCCTCATTGCTGCCCAGACGTTTGTACGTTTCATGCGGCACAAGAAATGGTGAAGCCCCCTGTTGCGCGTTCACGTCGTAGCTTGACCATCGGTACTCTCCAGGGTGGGCAACGATACCTGCCCGAACCGGGTTGAGTTCGATGTATCGGTAACAAGCCAGTACATAAGATTCCTCTCGTGTCAGGCAAGAGCGAACCGCCTTCCCAAAGCGTGCCACTGCGTCGATACGTCCGGTTGACGTACTGCACGTACCGCTGACCCAGGCGCTTCATCAGGTCACCGACGCTGCGGTTTGTTCGGCCGCTCACCAACAAGTGGACGTGGTTGGTCATCAGGACATAGGCATGCACGGAGCAACCGGTTTGCTTCGCATACTCACCCAGCCACTCCAGATAGAACTGATAATCCTGATCGTCAAAGAAGCAGGCGCAGCGGTTATTGCCCCGTTGAATCAAGTGCAGTGGAGTGCCGGGCAGAATCACTCGGGCTCGTCGTGGCATCGATCGACTCAGCTTGAAAAAATCTCGTCAGGCCAGCATAAACCGGGGTCTGCGTAGGCTCAGGAAACAAGTGCAACACTATCCAAAAAGAGTGTTGCCATGTCATCCAACTACCATCACCTGAGTCCAGAAGAGCGTGCGACCATCATGATTCAGCACGGCCAGGGCGCCACGCTCAGTTCCATCGCACGCCTGTTGGGCCGTCACCGTTCAACGATCTCTCGTGAGCTGTCACGCCAGAGCGGCCGAACATACTCGGCAGTCCAGGCCGCCCAACGCTACCGCCGGGCTCGTCGCAGGTGCGGCCGACCGTCTAAGCTGCAAGCCGGTACACGATTGTCAGATCGGGTCGTCAGCATGCTTGAGCATCGCCAGTGGTCGCCAGAGCAAATCGCAGAAAAGCTGAAACGGGAACACCCGGACGATCCGTCCATGCACGTGAGCCACGAGACSATYTATTCGTGGGTCTACGCGCAGCCGAGAA
>NZ_QEQK01000025.1 GCF_003151135.1 Abyssibacter profundi | reverse complement strand
CAACAGGCGTGCGATGGAACTAAGCGTGGCGCCCTGGCCGTGCTGAATCATGATGGTCGCACGCTCTTCTGGGCTCAGGTGATGGTAGCTGGATGACATGGCAACACTCTTTTTGGATAGTGTTGCACTTGTTTCCTGAGCCTACGCTGATTCCTTGAGTAAACGGTTTAGGGGTATCTGGAGCTCACGGGCGGGCAAGAAGGCAGCGTTTTGAAGAAATACACCATTTCTGATCTTTTCTTGGCCTACAGGCAAGCAAAGATCGCCCAGTACTACGAAAAACGCGGCGTGGGCTTAATTCGTCTGGCTAAGTTCGAGAAAGACCTTGCGACGAACTTAATCGCACTACAGCGCAAGCTTGCCAAGCAGAACTGGTTTGATGGCGTCAATTTAGATGATATTTGGGTTACGCCAAAATCACTGCCAGATCCCACGCATGAACTAGGCATCAGGGAGATTGGGAGCTCTTCTGCTGGCCCTGAGCCCCTCGACGTACAGTTGCGTGTTACCCCCAGCCCTGAGTACTTGATTGTAGAAGTCTTATTTCTATGGGAATTCGGTCCAGCTCTTGAAAAGCTGATAAGTAGTGACTCGCTGGGATATCGCCTCGATACTCGAGGCACCGCTGTAGATAAGTCGCGGCGGTGGTTATTTGAGTACTGGCCAACAAAGTATCAGCAGTATCGCGAAGACGGTGTGGCCGCTGCCAGGCGACACCTCGAAGACGGAGAGAATACTGCGGTAATTGTTACCGCTGACCTAGCACGCTTTTACGACAGCATTGATCCACGATTTCTTCTGGAGGGGCAGTTTTTAGAAGAGGCCTTTGCTGTCCTTTCAATTACTGGGCGTGCGCATGAATTTAAAAGTGCGGCTCGGTCACTGATCAGTGCAATCGGGCGATATCAGACCAGAGCCGCAAAAATTCTGCAGCTACCAATTGAAACAGGCATTCCAATCGGTGGGCTTACCAGCCGCTTGATCGCGAACCTCGCGCTTACATCACTCGATGCGCGTATCAGACGATGCCCGCAAGTGCTTTCATTTCGAAGGTACGTGGACGACTTTATCGTTGTTGCAGATGATGGAATCGGGTCTTCGGAAGACGAGATACTTGAGAAGTTGCTGCCAATCTCTCGAGGGGAAGATGATTCTTGGGTTATTGATTCAAAGGCGGTCGAGCGAATTGGATCGCGCCTCGTTCTGCAGGACAAGAAAACCAGAATTCTCAAGCTAAGCGGCGAGCAGGGATTGGATTTCCTGTCTGCTGTGGGGCGTGATTTCGCGAAGCTTGTGAGCGGGCGGCGCGCCTTCTTGGACGTGGATGCATTGTCTACCGAAGCGGCCGCGAATCTGATTCGAGCATCCCGCGATGGTCAATCTTCGCTTCGAGTCTTTCGCGATGCTGATCGCGCCAAGCTGGAGCGATTTGCGCTCTCAACAAGCATCGCTACATTTGAGCGTGCAAGTTCGATGATAGACCCGGATGAGGGTCGAAGCCTGATCCGACGGCACCTTGAGCAATTGGTGCGGATTCTTGATCACGGTGGAAACTGGGTAACAGATTTCGATGTCGCTCTTCGATTACTGCAGCTGGCGGTCAAGGTTGGGGACATGTCGGCCGCCGAGGATGCGCTGACTCGCATGGATGCGAAGTGGCGAGATACAACCGCATTGCGTGGCACAGTTGCAAAGATGCTTTACATGGGGCACGAGATTCCTCCCACTGCGCGAGCAAGCGAAAGCCTCTGCAGCTATCTACATGAACGCCGCCTAGAAGCGGTGTGCGCGTGCATTCGTACCAGAATTGACCTTTATCCTGAGGGAATAGCTCCAAAGCTCAAGGTTACATACAAAAGGCGGCGGTTGGGCTGGGTCGCACTCAAGCGGAGGGCTGAGTGCCTTGCAATGGCGGACCTGCGAAGTTTGGATCGTGAGGCAGACCTTTTAAATTTGAGTAGCTCTGCTGTCGCAGAGAGGGCAAAAGCAGTCCCTGATCTCCAGGGGCTACTTAGGAGAGACTCTAGTCTCGCCGCCCGGCTGGACAGGATCGAGACTTTTGTCCGTCGTTGCAGCGAGTTTGGTGATAAATCCTGGGTTGGAGATGCCGCTCGATTGTTCGCATCTCCCCGTCCACCGTCCTACTTCGATGTGGCCCGGCGCCTGTTATATCGAGCGGAATCAGAGGAACTGCCTGAGGAAATTTTCGCCGAGCTTTTGGCCGTTGTTAACGCGGTCCGTGGAACGAACTATCAAGATGCGATCGGGGAGTCGAATAAAGACGGGCGCGAGGTTCGCTTGCTAGGCGGATGGCAGCAGCAGCTTGGCCTTCTTGAACAGAATTCTGACTCTTCAGTTCGTCTAATTCTTGGAAATCTCGTGGCGGCTGAGGCCTATTGGGACGGTGCGGCGACCGCGGTTGCTGGGGGCGAGCACGGCCAACCTGTCTTGAGCTTGCAGAGGCTTTTGGACGTCGAGAAAGTGCTCCGCAAAGCGTACGGCGCTGCAAGCAGAGTTCAGTGGCCGAGCCGCGCATTACTCGTTCTGCCAGAGTTGTCATTGCCTCGAGCGTGGCTTCGTCCCATCGCAACTCACGTTGTTTCCAATGGGAAATTCGCGCTAGTCACTGGCTTGGAGTATCGGCACGAGACCGCAAAATCGCACGTGATTAATCAGGCGTTTGGCGTGTTCCCAGGGCTATACGGTTCGGTTGCTGCATGGCCTTGGACCAAACGAAGGCCTGCCCGCGAGGAAGCCGCTCACCTGGCTAAGAAAACCTCGCCTTTGAAGTTTCCATCTCCAAAAAGTTGGCCCGACAGGGTGGTTGTAGATTCGCCCTGGGGGCGCCTGTCAGTACTCATTTGCAGCGAACTGATCGAGACGAGACTTGTATCAGAGTTGTTGGGCCGAGCGAATCTAGTGCTTTGCCCTGCATGGAATCGCGATACTGCGTCGTACGACCACCTGATTCAAACCGTCGGCTTCCAGCTCCACGCGATTATCGCGGTCGCGAACAACGGTCACTATTCTGACTGCCGCGCTTGGGCTCCAAGATTCAAGCGATGGGAGCGGGACCTTTGTCGGCAGATTGAACGTGACGTCAGCGATGTAGTGTTCGTCGACTTGCCACTTGAGAGCTTGGTCAAGTTTCACGCTAGCGCTGACCGGGCCACAACAGTACTTCAAGATTCAAGCATTACTGGCTGGCGTCCGCTTCCGCCGGATTGGCCATAACCGAGAATACGGAACTAACTGGCCTATCCACCCCACCGGTGGGCATCGAAGCCCTGGGCCACCCGGGCAGCTTCCCGTTGCGTAGCATGCGGTCGTAAGCGGACGGTATCGATCCGCAGACCGATGGCATAGCGCAGGGACTGCGCGGGGGAGGAGAGGGATGCGAAACGCACAATGGGCGGCCGGTCTGGCGGCCTGTGGACTCATGTCGCTGGCGGGTTGCGGCGGCAGTATCGGCAGCGACCAGGGCGACAATCCGCCCGTCGGCGCAGCACCAACCTACGATGCCACCATCGTCCGCGACAGCGATGGCGTACCGCATATCACCGGCGCCGACTATGGCGATATCGGCTATGGCTACGGGTATGTCCACGCCGAGGACAATCTCTGTGTGCTGGCCGAGGATCTGATCACCACGCTGGGCCGCCGGGCCGAGTTCTTCGGCCGTGACGGCAGCTACAGCATCCCGGCCAACGGCAACACCTCCAACAATGTCGACTCCGACTTCTTCTGGCGGCATATGCAGATCGAAGAGCGGGTCGCGGCCCTGCGCGCCGATGCCTCACCCGAGGCCGCTGCCGCCACCGCCGGATTCGCTGCCGGCTACTCTCGCTACGTGCGCGAGCTGCAGGCCGGCGAACACCCGGGACGCCACGCGGCCTGCCGCGACGCGGGATGGGTCACCCCCATCACCGCGGATGATGTGTACCGCCGCTATTTCCGGCTGGCGATCATCGCCAGCAGCTCCGCACTGGTCACCGAGATCGGTGCGGCCCAGCCGCCGCTACCCGGCCAGACAACACCCGCGGTCGCAACCGACCGCGAGCAATTCCCGTTGCAGGGCGGCCTGCCCATCGGTAGCAACATGTATGCGCTATCGGGCGAGGCGACGCAGACCGGCCAGTCCATGCTGTTCGGAAACCCGCACTTCCCCTGGGAAGGCACCGAGCGGCTTTATCAGGCGCATATGACGATTCCTGGCGAGCTGGACATCATGGGTGCCTCGCTCTACGGCGTGCCAGCCGCCCTCATCGGCTTCAATCGCCATGTCGCCTGGAGCCATACGGTCTCGACGGCTTACCGGTTCGGGCTCTATGAGCTGACGCTGGTGCCGGGCAACCCCACCAGCTACCTCTTCGATGGCGAGGCCGTCGAAATGGAATCAGAGACTTACAGCATTCAGGTCCTGGAGACGGATGGCAGCCTGACGGAGGAATCCCGCACGCTGTACCGCAGCCACTACGGCCCGATGATGAGCCTGAGTGTCTCGGGCATCCCGGTGCTGGGTTGGGATGTTCTGCGCGCCTACACACTGCGCGACGCCAACGCCGAGAACACCCGGATGATCAACCAGTTTTTCGCGTGGAATCGCGCGGAGTCACTGGATGACTTCATCCAGAAACAAAAGGACATCCTGGGCGTGCCCTGGGTCAACACCGCGGCCACCGGCCCGGGCGAGCCGGCCTACTATGCTGACATCACCGTCGTGCCCAACGTCCCGGACGACAAGGTCACGCAGTGTCAGAGTCTGCTGGGGCCCGTCGTCGGCGCGCTCATGCCGGGGCTGCCGGTGCTACGCGGGTCCAGCTCCGACTGCGACTGGGACAGCGACGCCGACGCGCCGGCACCTGGCATTTTCGGGCCTGGCAATCTGCCGTCGCTGCTACGCGATGACTGGGTACACAACTGCAACGACAGCTACTGGCTCACCCACCCCGACGAACCCATCACCGGCTATGCCGCCATCATTGGCGACGAGGGCAACGAACGCAGCCTGCGCACCCGGCTATGCATCCGGCAGGTCCAGGACCGGCTCGACGGCAGCGACGGGCGTCCGGGCACCGGCTTTGCCGATCTGGCCGAGCTACAAGATATCGTGCTGTCCAGCGCCTTGATGACCGAGCGTCTGGCCCGACAAACCGTGCTCGATTCGATCTGCCCGCTGGAGACCATCCTCTCCTCGTCGCTAACGCCGGTCGATGTCAGTGGCGCTTGTGCGGTGTTAGCCGCCTGGGATGGTTCGCTGAATCTCGAGTCGGTCGGCGGGCATATCTGGCGAGAATTCTGGAAGCGGGCAGACGATGCGCTGCTGCCGCTGTGGCTCAGCCCCTTCGATACCAGCGACCCGGTCAACACCCCCAATACGCTCAACCCCCTGAACCCACAGGTTGTCGCGGCCCTGGCCGACGCCGTCGAAGCACTGGAGCAGGCCGGCGTGGCACTGGACGCCCCGCTGGGTGCACTGCAAGTCTCGGCCGTACACGACCAGGCCGACCCGGTGCCGGTCTTCGGCGGCAACGGCTTCGAGGGCGCGTTCACCATTGCCGCTCGTGGCGAACTGGTCGATGGCCGGTACCCGGTCACCTACGGCAACAGCTACATTCAAACCGTCACCTGGGATGACAATGGCGACCCGATTGCCGAAGGCTTCGTGACCTACTCGCAGTCCACCGACCCGGCCTCACCGTATTTCCAGAACATGACCGAGGCCTACGCGGACAAAGCCTGGATCCCGTGGCGGTTCACCGAGGCGCAGCTCGCCGCCGACGCCGGCCGCAGCAGCTTCCGCGTGAGCGAATAGGGCGGCGGGCGGTATCGCGCCGCCCGCTTCTTACCTTATTCCAATCCCGACCGGTCTCTGGTGGCGGCCAAAGCGCGCCCCTACACTGCGCGTCGCAGTTGGAATGGGACCAGACCATGCAGAGCGCCACCGTGCTGAACATCGAAGACCAACCCGCCGGCAATTCGGCCGGGTTGACCGCAGCCGACCTGGAGGCCCTGAACGCCGCCTATGCGCCGCTGGCGTTTGGTGACCGGATTCGCAAGGTCTACGAGGACTTCGATCCGGCCAAGGTGCTGGTGACCTCGTCATTCGCGGCAACCTCCGCGTATTTCCTGCACATCATCTCCAACATCCGGCCAGACCAGGAAATCTCCTTTATCGACACGGGCTACCATTTCGAGGAGACCGTGAAGTACCGCGAGTTTCTGGCAGCCGAGTACGGCCTGCGGGTCCAGGCGCTCAAGGCCGAGGAGTGGAAGCACGAGTTCACGCGCAAGGACAAGACCTGGAGCCACGATCCCGACTTCTGCTGCTCCATCAACAAGGTCGAGCCGCTGGAGGCGATCAAGCCCAACTACCACGTGTGGATCTCCAGCCTGATGCGCTGGCAGACCGACACGCGCTCGGAAATGGAGATCTTTGAAGAGCGTCGAGGCATCATCAAGTTCAACCCGATGATCGACGTGACCAAGGACGAGCGTGAAGCCTACATCCGCGACCACGGCCTGCCGTTCCACCCGCTGGTGGCGCAGGGCTACCAGTCCATCGGCTGCACCCATTGCACCGTCAAGGGCGAAGGCCGCGCCGGACGCTGGATTGGCAAGCCGAAAACAGAGTGCGGGCTGCACTTATAGGCGGCTGCGCAGCGCGGTGCAGCTAGCCATCGGCCTGAGCTGCGCCGCCGTGGGCGCGCCCGCTGGCGCGGCGCCCTCCAAATCTACCGCCGACGCCCCGGTGGTGCTACTGCATGGCCTGGCGCGTTCCGCCCGGTCCATGCAGCCCATGGCAGATGCACTGGCCGCGACGGGCCGCCGTATCTGCAATATCGACTACCCCTCGACCACCGCCACCGTGACGGCGTTGGCCCGCAAGGTTGTCCTGCCGGCCGTCCGGCAGTGCCAGGGCGACACCGACACATCGATCGACTTCGTCACGCATTCCATGGGCGGCATCCTGGTGCGCGTGCTGGCCACGATGGACCAGGCCCCAACCATCGGCCGTGTCGTCATGCTAAGCCCGCCCAACCAGGGCAGCGAGCTGGTCGACCGCATGGGCAACTGGCCACCTTTTCGGTGGTGGAACGGCCCCGCCGGTCTCACGCTGGGCACGGACCCCGACAGCCTGCCGGCACAGCTTGGGCCGGCCCGGTTCAACCTGGGCATCATCACCGGCACCCGCAGCTACAACCCGCTGTTCTCCTCCTGGATTCCAGGCCCGGACGACGGCAAGGTGTCGGTGGCCAGCGCAAGACTCGACGGGATGCAGGCCTTTCGTACGGTGGACGCCAGTCACACCTTCATCATGCGTAATGCAGAGGTCATCGAACTGACCAGACGCTTTCTGCAAACGGGGCACTTTGACGCAACGGAGCCTTAGGGACATGAAAAGCCAGACCATCCCCACGCCGCTCGGCCATCTCCACGTGCAGGTCGGACCCGCCAATGGCCCGGTTATGCTGTTCTGGCCCAGCCTGCTGATGAGCGGCGACATGTGGCTGGACCAGGCCGCGCATCACGCCGCCGACCATCAGGTCGTGCTGATCGACCCACCCGGCCAGGGACGCAGCGAAGCCTTGCAAAGCGGCTTCGACTTCCCGGCCTGTGCGCTGAGCGCGCTCGCTGTTCTGGATGCCATCGAGACCACGCCAGGCCAGGCCGTCTTTGTCGGTAACTCCTGGGGCGGCATGATGGGTGGCACGCTGGCCGCCATGGCGCCGGACCGGCTACGCGCCGCCGTGCTCATGAATTGCACCGGCTCACCCGTGGGCTGGCGCCAACGACTGGAGTTTCTGGTGCTCAGCACCATCATCCAGCGCGCCGGCCGCATACCCCGCCCGCTGGAGCGCGTGGCCATCGACGCATTCGTCGGCCCGACCACCCGGCGCGAGCGCCCGCAGGTGATCCAGCAGATCCGCGACGAACTGCGCCGCGTCGACGGCCGCTCCGTGCACTGGGCCATCCGCAGCGTGGTACCGGAACGCCCGGACCAGCTCGCCACACTCTCGACCATCGGCATCCCGGTCCTGGTGGTCGCAGGCGCCGAAGATGCGACGTTCCCCGTACCCGAAACACAGCGCATGGCCGACGCCATCCCCGACGCCCGTTTCGAAGTGCTGGATGGCATCGCCCATCTAGCCGGCCTGGAAGATCCACGGCGGGTGGCCGATCTGGTCAACAAGTTTTTACACTCGCTCTAGAAACAACGACGTCAATTGGATGATCGCAACGCGGACGATCTCAAGGGCTTCATCAGCAGACCTGGGGCACTCACACCCAACACTCCTCCGGAAGATCGCATCACGAAGAACCCCACGGAAATGGATGTCAGACCGGAGGTTCGATCGATGGCGCTAATACCGCCCATACATAGTGGCCATCCATGCGCTGGGTGCGAAGTCTGATGGAGACGCCGGGACGACCCGGCCGCGAACCACCGCAGACAACTTATTTTTGGGTGTGGCAAGCAGCGTAATCAGTCACCAATTGCAACACGGCCTCCCAGACGCACCCGTGTTGCGGACAAAAAAATTTCAACGAGCGACTTTTTTGCGCGTGTTGACAGTCTACGCGGCGTGGACTGTCTCGCCATTGTTCACCCAGTGCGCGTTGAGCGGCAAGACTCGCGGTGCTTCGGGACGGAAACTAGCGAAAATTGACAACACGTACGCCAAGAAGTAATTTTGCATCACAACTCACCCACGGGGAGCAGATTAGGTTCTGTGAAGCGATGGGCGAAAACACCGGCCGCGAGCCGGTGTTTTCATTTCTGGGATCAGAGAAATGAAAAGCGTTGCCTACGTAGATGGATACAACCTTTACTACGGGCGCCTCAGAAACACGCCATACAAGTGGCTAAACGTCTGGGATTTGATCGAACATATCCTTCGCGTCCAAGAACCCGTTGATTCCCTCACCAAGTTGGTTTTCTGTACCGCTGGGATCAAAGCTCGATTCGCTTCACACGGTCAAGATAGTGTTGAAGCGCAATCAACTTACCATCGAGCACTGAAATCCGTTGGCGTTGAAATTGTTCTGGGCCAACACACAAAGCCAGAAAAAGCCAAGCTGCCCAAGGCACACCCCCATGTCTATCACCCTGACCCGTCAGATGTTGTAGAGGTGTGGCGTATGGAGGAAAAGCAAACTGATGTGAATCTAGCTTTGGGCATGTATCGAGATGCTATGAGCGACGACTATGACCAAGTCGTCCTTGTCTCAAGCGATACGGATCTGGTGCCCGCACTCTTAGCGATACAAGAAGATGCACCTCAGGTGAGGCGCGGCTTGATCCTACCCAGACACCCCATAGCAGCAAGACCGCCGGCGAGATCATTGTCTGCGCTGTGTCACTGGACGCGGGATCACATCAATGATGACGAACTCGAAGCAGCCTTGTTCTCCAATCGCGTACCGACAGCGAAGAAACCTGCGGACAAACCTGCGCATTGGTGACAAATGGTGAACCGCCGCAGATCACCTGCGTTCTTCGCGCAAGGTGACAAACAGCACGCAGGACGCATGGGTCAGGCTTGGTCAGGCATGCTCGCCGCGTTCCTTTGCAATCCCAGATGGGGAACCTTGTATTTGGAAACTTTGAACCTTCACCCCGCCGGTCGAAAGAGTCCTTTCAGCTGTTCTAGGGAAGCACTGAACTATTAGCACCGCCAAGTTGCTGCCTGCAAACAGGCCAGGCAAGGCGCGAGGAATGAAGTTTGGTCATTCCAAATGAACGACGAGCAACGCAGTCTGGCCTGTTTGCAGGCGCAATCCAGACGGAACGGGCCGGTTTTCCCGCGATCCTGCGTTGCGAAGCGCGTCCATGCGCTTCGCCCTTCGGGCCGGCCTGCGGCCGTCCG
>NZ_QEQK01000024.1 GCF_003151135.1 Abyssibacter profundi | reverse complement strand
TCACCGTGGCCTGCGCGGCGTGAAGCTGATCATCTCCGATGCCCACGAGGGTCTGAAGGCCGCAGCGAGCAAAGTGCTCGGCTCCACCTGGCAGCGCTGCCGCGTGCACTTCATGCGCAACGCTCTGGCGCTGGTGCCGAAGAAGCAGAAACCGGCCGTGGCGACGATGATCCGCACCGCCTTCGCGCAGGAGACGGCGGCCGAGGCGCATGAGCAATGGCGGCGCGTGGCCGACCAGCAGCGCGTATTGGCGGGGCGACAATTCGGAATACGTCTTGGCAAAATCCACACCTGCCTGTTCGTAGAAGTCGAACAGTTCCGAAATTTCAGCTGCATCGCGGGCTTTGAAAAAAGCCGGAAAACGGTCCGGTACTTCCGTCCCGTCGTTGATGTGATAGCTGCTGTGTCCGATGTAGCGCGGCGACATGCCTGTCTGGCTGAGCAGCGCAGCGTTCCACCGCCTGCGGTCAGCCGCGCATGCAAAGAAGGGGTCGGGTTCGGACAGGCAACCCCACATCTCTCGCGCGCCAGTGACCCCGTTGGCGATCATCAAGGGGTGTTCGTATTGGGACGCATACTGGGTGGAGTGGGTGTGCATGTCCCACAACGCCGGCATCAAGAACTTGCCGCGACCATCCACGGCGGTGAGGCCGCTTTGATCGTCTGAACTGCCGGCAGGCCGTATGTCAATGATCTTGCCACGCTTTAAAACGATGTCTTGATTGGCGCTGACGGTGCCGGCCACGACATCAATGACCGCAATGTCTTGGACCATGTAGTCGCCCGCCTCGCCATAGACGGGCATGCTGGGCAAAGGCCACACAAGCAGCGCGATCACGGGTGCCGCCAAGAGAATCGCCGCGACCAGGAGTGAGGCTAGCAGCCGTCTCAAGCTTCGAAATTCCAGGGTAAGCGTTGCGCAACCATGCCGGCCTAGCGTCTAAAAGCCGCGTTCGGTGGTCTGGATGCGTCGCCGGTGTGTGCATCTGGGGCGGCAGCATCTGGAGAGCACGGCTCCGAATGCTGGCCGAGCAGGCGTTCCATCATGACCTGGGTGATGAAATAGCTTTTCGACCCGCGCTGTCCGTAAACCGCGTCGAAGGCGAGTATGGCGATGCGTTGCAGCCGGTCAAGATCGCCGGTCATCCGCCGCAGGACGACATCCGGATCAGCGCGCACACGGTAAAAGCCAGCCAGTCCGGTGATGAAAAAGCAGAAGCGAATAGGCCGTTCCAGGTACCGCGCGTTGAGCACAAAGGTGTTCATGACCTCATCCTGGTGCGGCTCGTCTTCGAACACCCATTCGGACAGTTCCATGTTGAGCTCCAGGATTAACGCGTGCCGACACAGTACAGCGGACGGGGGGCGTGGGTGAAGCCGCACCCGTTGCCCGGTCAGGGGCAAGGCTACGAGCATAAAAAAACCGGAACCTGCCAGCGGCAGATCCCGGTTTTTAGGCGTCGGGGCAGGTGCCCCTAAGCAATACTTACAACGGCATGATCTGCGTTGCTTGCATGCCCTTGGCGCCGCGGGCCGGGATGAACTCGACCTTCTGACCTTCGGCCAGGGTCTTGAAACCCGAACCCTGAATTTCCTTGAAGTGCGCGAAGAGGTCTTCGCCACCGTCTGCAGGGGCGATGAAGCCGAACCCCTTAGAGTCGTTGAACCACTTCACGGTGCCAGTCTGCTTTTCACTCATTACAAAATCCTAATACAACTCAAATACAACAAAAAAATTGCAGCGAGCACTGTCGTGCGCGCCGACTGCGTGACAATCCAGGGAGGTAACGGGTGAAGCGCGAAGCACCGCAGGAACGCGGTATCGGTTTAACCGGAACAGCCTGATGATGTAGGCAGTGGCGGCACTATAAGGCATCTGGCGGGCAAATGCGCGCCGCTGAACAAATTAATCTGTCGGTGTCGATGGTGGCTGCGACAGCAGCTTGGTGGCGAAGTCTTCCGCCGTCATGGCCCCGCTGAACAGGAATCCCTGCACAAGGTCACATCCATTGTCGGTCAGAAACCGCAGCTGGTGCTCGTGTTCCACGCCTTCGCCCACGCTGATCAGCCCCAGCCGGTTGGACAGCGTGAGGATGGTGGCCGCCACCGCGTTCGCACGTTCGTCTTCACCCACGCCGCCCATAAACGACTGGTCGATCTTGAGGGTGTGGATGGGTAGTTGGCGGATGTACGACAACGAGGAGTAGCCAACCCCAAAGTCGTCCAGCGCGGTGGTAAACCCATGCGCGGCCAGGGCGCGGATTTTTTCGGCCGCGGTTTCCGGGTCGGCAATCACGGCATGCTCGGTGATCTCGATTTCAATGGTTCGGGGGTCGACACCCGTGTCTTGCACGATGCCCAGCATGTCGGCCACGAAGCCCGGGTACTGGAAGTCTGCCGCTGAGACATTCACCGCGAGCTTTAAGGGCCGGTGCCCCTGATTGCGCCACGTGCGGGCCTGGAGACACACGGCATGAACCAAACGGTGGTTCAGCGCCTTGTACAAGCCGGTTTTCTCGGCCAGGGGAAAGAATGTGCCCGGGCTGATGTGGCGTCCGTCCGGTCGAATCCAGCGGGCCAGTGCTTCGGCGCCGACCAGCTGTCGGGACTTCATGTCGAACTTGGGTTGGAACCACGGGACGATGTGCTGATCGCGTATCGCATCGCGTAGCTCGCCCTCCAGGGTGAGCAGTTCCCGCGATGCCGAGTTCATGTCGGCGTTGTAGAAGAGGTAGGGGGTGAGCGTCGACTCCTTGGCGGCATGCATGGCGGCATCCGCACTCTTGAGCAGCAGCTCGGCGGTCTCACCGTCCTTGGGATGCACCGCCACGCCGGCGCTGACCCGGACCTCGACGCGTTCGTTTTCCAGCGAATAGGGCTGGGCCACGGCCTCGAGTAAGCGGTCTAGCTGCTCGGTGATCAGGTGCAGGCGGTCCACCACGCGACTGTCCAGCGTCAGCAGCGCGGCAAAGCTGTCCCCACCGATGCGGCCGATGAGTGCATGACCGGCCGCTGCCTCCTTCAAGCCGCTGGCGATCTTCTGGAGCAACAGGTCACCCAGCTGCGTGCCCAGCGCATCGTTAATAGAGGAAAACCGGTCTACATCGATGATCACCACCGCAACCTGGCCCGCGTGTGACTCCAGCGCCAGGTTGATGCGTTGCATCAGCAGGTTGCGATTCGCCAGACCGGTCAGGCTGTCGTACTCGTGCAGATAGCGGATACGCGCAATGGCCTGCTCGCGCTGCTCCATTTCGTGGCGTAGCTGGACCGTGCGTTCATCAACCAGGTCTTGCAACAGCCGCGTCTGATCGTAGAGCGCCAGGTGCGTGGCCACGCGTGCTCGCACGACGGACGGCTCGAACGGCTTGGTCACATAGTCTGCGCCGCCGATCGAAAATCCCAGTTCCTCATCCCGGGCCTCGTCCTTAGAGGTGACGAAGATCACCGGGATCTTGGCCGTGGCCATATCGGATTTGATGCGTCGGCAGACGCTGTAGCCGTCCATGTCGGGCATGACGACATCCAACAGCACCAGATCGGGCGGATCCTGCGTGATGATCTCCAGCGCACGGCGCCCGGAAGTGGCGGCCTTGATCCGGTAGCTGCCCGCCAGGACGGAACGGAGCAAGTCGATGTTGCCCGGGGTGTCGTCGACGATGAGGACCGTCGGCTGGTCTGCGGCCGTGCTTGGACGCTCGATGCGGTTCATGCTGTCGTGCCCTCCTGCTCCAACCAGTCATCCAGCACGATGGCCGTCATGGCTTCGCGTGCGGCGGGAAAATCGTAGGCCTCAATGTGCCGGAATGCCGTGGCGGCTTGTGTCGCCAATTCGGCCGGCAACTGCGTGTTCAATGTGCGAGCAAGATCAACGGCGCGGGTGTCATGTTCATCCAGCAGCCTGGCCAGCCGCAGCCATTGTCGGCGGATCTGGACCGCAGTTGCCGGGCCCGCAGCCTGTTCGGTCGGCGGCGCTTGCTGCTCCAGGTCGGCCTGGATGGCTTCCAGACTCCTCTCGACCTGCTCGAGCAGTGCGTCGTGCGGTTCGCCCGCCTGGATCGCCGCCTCCAGCGCCTGCGCTTGCTCTGCAAGATCATAAGCCCCCAGGCTACTCGCCGCGCCTTTAAGCGAGTGTGCATGCAGCCGCGCGGCGTCGCGGTCCCCGCCGTCCAAAGCCCGGCGAATATCCTGACCCGCACCGCAGTGATCGGTGAGAAACCGCTGTAACAGGCTGAGCAACAGGCTGCGGCTGCCATCGAGGCGCCGCAGCGCGTCGTCTAACGCGAAGCCCCGAAGTGCCGGCAGCGGGCCAGCTGCATCGCTTTCGGCGCCATGGGGCAGGGCAGGACGGCCGACGTGGCGGGCGATGGTGCTGATCAGCCGGCCCGGTTCCAGCGGCTTGGCCAGGTAATCATTCATTCCGGCCTCCAGACAGCGTTCGCGGTCACCCTGCATGGCATTGGCCGTCATGGCGATGATGGGTATGTTGGTCTCCGATTCGCGCAGGCGAATGGCCCGAGTGGTTTCATAGCCGTCCAGAACCGGCATCTGGCAGTCCATCAGAATCACGTCAATCTCTGCACCGGCATCGAGAATCTTCAAGGCCTGACGACCATCACCGGCCAGCAGCGGCGTGGCACCCGCGCGCCGCACCAGCGTGGCGGCGATTTCCTGGTTAATGGCATTGTCCTCGACGATGAGCACGTGCAGGCCCGACAGGCTGCGTGAAGCGGCCGAGTATTCTTCGTCCTCAACAGGCGCTTCGCCTTCCCCCCACAGGGCTTCTCGTAATTGCCCGGGGCTGACCGGCTTGACCATAAACCCATCGAGTTGCAGGTCTGCGACGCCGGGCAGACTGTGCTCCGTCCCGTAGCCGGTAATCATGACGATGCGTGGTTGACCGTATCGGTCGGGGGCGGCGCGGACGGACTGTGCCAATTCGGTGCCGGAGCGATCGGGCAGTCGCCAGTCCAGCAACAGCCAGTCGTAAGGCTGGCCGTTCTTAACGCTGGATTCCAAGCGCTGCAATGCCGACTCGCAGGTATTCGCGGAGTCCGCGGGAATATTGAAACGCTGCAGCAGGCCGGTGAGCACCTCGCAGGCAGTCGGGTGGTCGTCGACCACCAGCGCACGCTGCTGCGCTGCACTCATCCGGCTCGCCGGTGCAGATCGGGCAGGCCCCTCGGCCAGGGTGATCTCGAACCAGAACCGACTGCCGGCGCCGACCGCGCTGCTGACGCCGATCTCCCCACCCATTAACTCGACCAACCGCTTGCAAATCGGCAGTCCCAGTCCTGTGCCGCCGTAGCGCCGCGTGGTCGATGCGTCGGCTTGCTCAAATGCCTCGAACACCCGCTGCTGCTGTTCCTCGTCTAACCCGACGCCGGTGTCCGTCACCGAGAAGCGGAGACGGACGCGGTCCGATTGCTGCCAGACCGGGTGCACGGCGACTTCCACGCTGCCGCCGTCCGGAGTGAACTTGATGGCATTGTTCGCCAGGTTGTGCAGGACCTGGCCCAGCCGCAGCGGGTCGCCAATCAGACGATGCGGGCAATCGGGTGCAATGCGCAGCGACAGCTCCAGCTGGCGGTTGCGGCCATGCTCGCTCATCAACTGACCCAGCTCGTCGATGACCGTGTGCAGTTCGAAGGCAATGGCCTCGACTTTCAGGCGTCCTGACTCGATACGCGACAGGTCAAGAATGTCCTCCAGCAGTCGCAGCAGCGAATGCGACGACATTTCGATCTGACGCAGCTGCCGCATCTGCTGCGGGGTGAGGGCAGTGGAGCGCAGCAGGTGCGTCATGCCGACGATGGCATTCATCGGCGTGCGGATCTCGTGGCTCATATTGGCCAAAAACTCGCTCTTGGCGGCGTTGGCGCGCTCGGCTTCCTGGCGGGCCTGATGCAGGCGTTCCTCCATCCGCTTTTCGGTGTGCACGTCGGTGGCGATGCCATAAATGACACGCTGGCCGTCGGTGTCGACATAACCCCGCGTGGAAATCTTGATCCAGCGCTGCTGGCCCGCGTTGGTCGTGGCCCTGAACTCGAATTGTCGGGTCAGTGCATCCAAGTCATCGGCCATCTGCAGGGCCGCAAAATGCGCATCGAACCCCGGCCGGTCATCGGGGTGGATGCGGTCACGAACGGCCAGGATATCGGCATAGTTTTCCTGTTCGCTCAGTCCCAACAAGCTGGTCGCACTCTTGTAGACCATGCGCAGCGGCCCGCCCTTATCGGCCCTGACTTCCCAGACCGTCCCCGGGATGTTGTCGGTCAGCCGGCCCAGACGCTCCGCGAGCTGGCGGGTGGTCTGGTGGGCGGCTTCCAGTTCGTGCTTGAGTCGATGCTCGTCGTCGACATCAATGGTGTGACCGACTGCGGTCAGATAGGGGAGATCCTCGTGGTCATACACCGACCCTGTGGCCCGCACCCAGCCCCAGTGATTGTCATCACGTCGCGTCCGAAACTCCGAGGAGTATTCCTGGCGTGTCATGGCCTGCCGGATGTCGGCCAGGTAGCGCTCACGATCATCGGGGTGGATCAACGCCAGAAAGCGATCTGGTTCCGCGATGATTTGCTCGGCGTTCATGTCGCCGAAGGGAATATTCAGGCGACCGGCAAACTGGGTGAAACGCAGGTCACCACTCGACTTGTCCACCTCCACGCGCCAGACCGCACCGGGCAGGCTTTCGGTGATTTCTACCAGTCGGCGCTGGTGCTCATCGGCCTCGGCTGCGGTGCGCTTCTGCTCGGTGATGTCCATGAGTACGCCATCCAGCCAGACAATCTGACCGGTGCTATCGCACTCGGCGAAGCCATGTTCCATCACCCATCGCGGCTCGCCGTCGCGATGCCGGATGCGGTACTCCAGCAACCAGGGGCGATTGGCCTGTGCCGCGGCACGGATGTGCTCTTCCAGTCCCGCGGCATCCTCTTCCAGAATCAACTCGCCAAAACTGACGGTCCGATTGTTGATGAACTCGTCAGCGGTATATCCGGTCAGCGCCTGCACCCGGGGTGAGATGAACGACATGGTCCACTGCGCGTCCATCTGGCAGCGGTACACGGTGCCCGGCACGCTCTCGATGATTTGATGCAGCCGCGCTTCTATGGCCTGTCGCGCCTGTTCGGCTTCCTGGCGCTGGCGGGCATCACGCAGGCTGATAATCCAACGGGATGTCGAGGCAGGTTCGGGATCATGGCTGATGGCAATTTCAACCGCCCAGCGTGCACCGTCCGCCGTCCGCGCCTCGGTCTCGAAGGGGCTGGATGGGGGCTGACCCGGACCCGGGCGCATCGCATGGATGTTCTCGGTGTCGGGCAGAATCTCGACCAGTGGGACGCCTTCAACGGCCACCGGGTCATGGCCCAGTACGGTTCGCAGGCGTTCATTGGCGCCGACGATTCGGTCCCGGGTATCGACGAGCAGGATGACGTCCGGCGCGGCTTCCAGAATGCGTCGGTAGCGCGCACCAGATTCGCTGGAGGCCCGCAGTCGGTAGAGCAGGCCCGTAATTAATACGAGTGCGACCAAGCTGACCGCGCCCCCGATCCAGCGATCCGCCGCGCTGTTCGCATGAACAAGAATCATGGCTTGCAGCACCACGCTGACCGTGATGACGGCTCCCAGTAGCCAGATTGTCCGTCGCCTATAGCGCATGTTGTGCCGGGTCGGTGATTTTGCTGGCGGTTGCCTCGCACCGTCCGAACCGGTGTCTCCTCCTAGTTTGGGTCTTCTCGCTGCTTCATTGGCAGCGCTCCAAAATTAACAATTCGTTCGGTCGCAATCGAATGTGATTGCCCCGGTGCGGCGCAATCTGCCCAAAAGTTTTTTCGCCACTGGACGATACACCTGGAGCAAGAGGGCGGTTGAGGATTGCGGGCCACACCAAAACGGGAACTGCAGCCCACCAACCCAGCGGTTAACAGAAATTGACAGATCGACCCTAAAGTTTCTGTAAGTCGCTCCGATAACCCTCCTGTATCGGCGAGACGTCCATGTTGGAACGGTCCGCTGAGCAACAGGCACCGCCGGTGCCACACCCTAAACGGACCAGGAGTTCAGAGCCATGCAAGTCATTAACACCAACATCATGTCGCTGAATGCTCAGCGCAATCTGTCGACCTCGCAGGACATGCTCGCCACGTCCATGCAACGCCTGTCGACCGGCCTTCGCATCAACAGCGCCAAAGACGACGCCGCCGGCCTCGCCATCTCCGAGCGTTTCACCGCTCAGATCCGCGGCCTGGATCAGGCGGCCCGTAACGCTAACGACGGCATCTCCCTGGCGCAGACCGCTGAAGGCGCGCTGGAAGAAGTGACCAACAACCTGCAGCGTATTCGTGAGCTGGCTGTCCAGTCCTCGAACGCTTCGAACAACAATACGGACCGTGCGGCCCTGCAGACGGAAGTCTCGCAGCTGCTGTCGGAGATCAACCGCGTGGCTGACACCACGACCTTCAACGGCGTGAATGTGCTGGACGGCTCCTTCTCGGGTGCGGCGTTCCAGGTCGGCGCCAACGCGGGTGAGACGATCACCGTGTCGTCCATCGTCGATTCCAATACGGCCGCGCTGGGTTCCGTCTCCCAGGCCAGTGCCTCGGTGGCCGCATCCGGCCTGACCGGCTTCGCCACGGCCATCGCCGCCGGCGGTGTCACGGTGAACGGTGTCGATATTGGCGCCATCGCCGGTGCGTCCAGTGCCGCCGAACGCGCCGGCCAGCTGGTCGATGCCATCAACGAAGTCTCCGCGCAGACCAACGTGGGTGCGTCCTACGACTCGGCCACCGGCCAGCTGACCTTGACCGGAAGCCAGGACATCGTGATCGCAGGTACCGCGAACGACGCCACGGAAGCCGGCTGGGCCAACGCCACGGTGGCGACGACCTCGACCTCCACGGGTATCGACACCCTGGATATCAGCAGCTACGCCGGTGCGCAGCTGGGCATCCAGCTGGTCGACAGCTCGCTGGATACGATCAACACCGCCCGCGCATCGCTGGGTGCCATCCAGAGCCGCTTCGAGTCGGTGGTGGCTTCGGTCCAGGTGCAGTCCGAAAACCTCAGCGCCTCGCGTAGCCGCATCCAGGATGCTGACTTCGCCAAGGAAACCGCCGCGCTGACCCGTGGCCAGATCCTGCAGCAGGCCGGCACGGCCATGCTGTCCCAGGCGAACTCTGCACCTCAGAGCGTGCTCAGCCTGCTTCAGTAAACCGAAACAGTCTGATGTCGATCAGCGGGGTCAGGTCGCCGACGGTGCCTGACCCCGTTTTGCATTGATCGCAACCGACTGCGAACGCCCGCGACAGGTTGCAGTCCCGAAGGAGTGGATGTGATGAGTGAACCGATCCAGATCAGTCCGGTCACTGACGCGCTCCGGGATCGGCCCGAAACACCAGCGCGGCTGGTGACGAGCAAGGTTCCGGAACGGCCGGAGGCGACCGCACAGGACACCCGGACGCCGGTGAGCCGTGAGAGTGCCAACCGGGCCGTCGACAAGCTCAACGCCGCGTTGGTCGGTGCGCAGACCAGCCTGCGTTTCCGTGTCGACAACGAGGCCGACCTGTTGGTGGTCTCGATTGTGGATGACCAGACCGGCGATGTCGTCCAGCAAATGCCGGCCGAAGATGTGGTCGAAGCTGCCAAGCGCGTTCAGCGCGGCGACATGCATACGCTGGAAATCGTCGCCTAGGCCGGGGCACGCCACTTGCCTCAGTCAGCCGGGATCCAGGAGCCACCATGTCAATTTCATCGTTAGGAATCGGGTCAGGCATCGATATCTCCAGCCTGGTGTCGCAGCTGGTATCAGCAGAACGCACACCGCAGGAGACGTTGCTCAGCAATCGCAGCAGCTCGGCCAACGCCGAACTGTCGGCGCTGGGCCGACTGCGATCATCTCTGGGTGCGCTGAAGACGGCCGCCGACAATCTGACGAACGCCGATTTGTTCAGCTCGGTCAGCGCCAGCTCGGGCGATGAAGAGACGCTGCTCGTGTCGTCCAGCACCGGCGCCGTAGCCGGTAGCTATGACGCGCGTGTGCTGCAACTGGCCAGCGCCCACAAACTGCATTCGATGGCCTATGCCGACGCGGACACCGACGTTGGCTACGGCGATCTAACGTTGTCGCGCGGGAGTGACAGCTTCACCGTCTCGATTGGTTCCGGTGATGCCTCGTTAGCCGAGATCCGCGATGCCATCAACAACGCCGAGGACAATCCCGGCATCCAGGCCACGATCGTCACCGCAGATGATGGCGCGCGGCTGATCCTCGAATCGACCGACACCGGTGCCGACAACAATATCACGGTGACCGCTGCACCCGATGCGGGCGGCGAAGGCTTGAACGATCTGGTCTATGTCGCCGGCGGCACCGAGAACCTGACACAGCTCAATGAGGCCTTGGATGCGCAGTTGTCAATCGACGGCTTTGTGCGCTCCTCGTCCACCAATCAGGTCACCGATGCCATCGATGGCCTGACGTTTACCCTGCTGGCCGAGGCGCCGACCACGGACATCAGCATTCAGGTCCAGCGCGATGACAGCGACATTGCCGATGCTCTCGACGCTTACGTCAAGGCCTACAACAACGCCCAGGTGACCTTGTCATCGGTGTCAGTGGCGGTGCCTGGGGGAACCTCAGGCGCGCTGGTTGGCGATACCTTGGCCTTGGGCGCATCCCAACGCTTGCGCACCAACATGATTCAGAGTTTTGCCGGCGATATTGGCTCGTTGAGCCAGATCGGTATCACGCTGGAGGTCGACGGCACCATGCAGTTCGACAGTGCCGAGCTGGATGCCCAGCTGGCCACCAACCGGGACGGCGTCATGGCGCTGGTCGCCGGTGAAGATGGCATTGGCGACCTGGTCAGTTCCTATCTCGATGGCCTGGTCGGCGATGACGGCATCGTCGAATCACGCGAAGAAGGCGTGCAGGGCCGCCTCGAACGCATCGAAGAACAGCGTGAACGTCTGGATCTGCGTATGGAGCGTTACGAGGCGCGCCTGTCTGCGCAGTTCGCGGCCATGGATCAAATTGTTGCGAGCCTGCAGACCACGGGTTCGTACCTCTCACAACAACTCAGTGCACTGCCGGGCTTTACCCGGACAGAGCAGGGGTAGGCGCCGGAGACCAGCATGTCCTATTTCACAGGTAATAAGGCGAATCGCTACCAGCAGACCCAGGTGGCGACCGGTGTGAATGGTGCGGATCCGCATCAACTCATCCAATTGCTGCTGGATGGCGCCACCGAGCGGATGGCGCTGGCACGCGGGTGTCTGCAACGCGGTGACCTGGCCGGCAAGGGCGAGCGCATCAGCCGGACCATCGCCATTATCGAAGCCCTGCGTGCCAGTCTGGATCATCAGGCTGGCGGAGAGCTATCGGAACGGCTGGATGCACTGTACGACTACGTGATCCGGCGCCTGCTGGATGCCAACATGCACGCCGATGTGGCGGCGCTGGATGAAGCGGCTTCGCTGATGGAAGAGATTCGCAGCGCCTGGGCGGCGATCTCGCCGGGCAGCCGCCAAGCCGCTGTGGGATGAGCACCACGGTCGATGATGTGCTGCTGGCGCAGCAGTCTTGTCTGGATGCCATCGATTCGGGCGATCCCGAGGCCTGCCATGTGGCTTGGCAGGCCTATGATCAGCTGGTCCGCGGCTTGTCGACACATGGTGTGTCCACGGCCGCGTTGCGTCAGGTCCTGGATGGCCACTTTGCGCTGGAGAGCCGGGCGCGCCACGCCCGCGATCAGTTGGCGGAATCCCAGCAGACGGTCACGCGGCAGCGGACGGCCGATCGCGCCTATCGGGCGCATGAGTAGCGGGATTACGCTGCGCCGGGCGGTATCCGAATGAGCGGGGTGCAGGTCCATCGGCACTGCGCTGCGGCCTGGGCATCCACCCGACAGGATGAGCCGGATCACCCGGTCCTGGACCCGGTCGGGCTGTTGCAGCTTATTGATGCGCTGGAGCCGGCGCGGCCGGCGTCTCACGAATCAGAGCACGAGCCGGATTCCGATCTGGCCCGGGTTGAACGCAAGTTGGATACCTTGCTCCAGCTGGTGTCCTTGCTGGGTGCGGCCGACAGCAGACAACCCACGCGGGTGCCGCTTCAGCTGTCGCCGGCTGACATTCAGTGGTCTGCAGCGGACCTGGCGGGGCCCCGGCGCGACGATGATCAACTGCTGATCTGGCTCAATCCCTTGTCACCGGTCCCACTGCGACTGTCTGGCCGCTACGTGAACGAAGACCCGGAAATCCGCCGCTTTCAGTTAAGCTTTAACGATTCGGATTTCGAGTCGGCATGGGCGCGCCTGCTGTTTCGGTGGCACCGGAGAGAGATCGCACGTAGTCGCTAATACCTAGATGATTGTTGATGGGTAGTCGCTGCGTTACTGTCATCCGGACTGGGGACGTGGGCCGTAGATCGTTGATGAACCACAACGCGGATGAATTCTTGGCAGCAGCACCGGGATCGGGCAACCGGCCCGTTCGCGTGTTGCTGGCCGATGACCACACGCTGGTGCGTGCCGGCATTCGTTCCCTGGTCGAATCCATTGACGGTATCGAGGTCATCGGCGAAACCGGAGATGGTGCAGCCGTGGTCCAGCTGGTTGAAAGCCAGCAGCCGGACATCCTGTTGCTGGATCTCGCCATGCCCAATATGCATGGCATCGACATCATCAAGATCTGCGATGACCGCTGTCCCCTGACGCGGGTGCTGGTGCTCTCCATGCACGCCGAGTCGGAGTATGTGCGGGAGGCCATGGCCATCGGCGCGGCCGGATTCCTCGTCAAGGATTCGGCGCCGGAGGAATTGCCGGTTGCCATTCGAGCGGTCGTCAACGGCGACACCTTCGTCAGTCCAAGGGTGTCTCGCGCCATGTTCGACGCGCCGCGGCGTCGGAGTTCCGACACGGCGGATGGTGGCACCGGCCGCAGGCCGCTGTTCACGCCCCGCCAGCGTCAGGTGCTCAAGGAACTGGCCAGCGGTCAGTCGACCAAGCAAATCGCTGCCAAGCTGGGCATTAGCATCAAGACGGTCGAAACCCACCGGGCGCGGATCATGCAGTCGCTGGGTATCAACTCCGCGAATGCCCTGGTTCGTTTCGCCATCCGGGGACGCTACGACGCAGAGTAGGGCGCCTCGTCCCTGAAACGGTGACCGGTTGTCGGCTTTCCGGCGCTTTGTCAGGCCATGCCAGCACAGTTGTCAGGGTCGATTGGGTTTCTTTGTTGTTTATTAAAAACAATCACTTAAGTGCCTTCCGTGGCGGTAATCTGTCGCGGCAGGCGCCGCCCTGACACGCTTTCGTCAGGGTAGGTAGGGGTTTCCCTGACAGTGGGTGGGGATCGTCCCGATTGTTGGTCAGGGGGCGGGTCGGAATACTGACGCCATGCCAGAAGGACACCACCTCTGGCCGGTTCGGGAGGACGACCCATGAGACAAAATCTTGGCGCACGGATCACGACCTCGGCGACCATGACGCCGCAGCTGATCCAGTCGATTCGCTTTCTTCAACTCTCTGCTCAGGAGATTGAGCAGGAAATCGCCGACATGCTGGATCGGAATCTCATGCTGGAGTCCGACGACGCGTCCGGCAGTGATGAGGCCGGAGAAGAAGGTTTCGATGACATCGCTGTCCTGGGTGCATCGGCCGGCGATGAGATTCCTGAAGATCGGCAGCCCAGTTCGGCCGACCGCGACCTGCGTGCCCGCCTCATGGACCAGATTCCCGTCGTGTTCAGCGATGCCACCGACCTGCAGATTGCCCTGGGCATTCTCGATGCCCTGGACGAGACCGGCTACCTGGAAGAGCGTCCCATCGATCTGGCGCGTGGCCTGTCCGCGGCCGGTCTGGACGTTTGTCTGGAGCGGGTCGAACAGGTCCGTGGCGAGTTCATGCAGCTGGAGCCTGCGGGCGTTGGCGCCATCGACCTGCGCGAATGCCTGTTGGCGCAGCTTGAGGACAGCAGCCACGCCGAGGCCGGTCTGGCGGCTCAGATCATCAGCGAGCATCTGGAAGCCCTGGCGCAGGCCGAGCTGGATCAGCTGTGTCAGGCGCTGGACGTCGACATGACCACGCTACGCCGAGCCATCGATTGCATTCGCCGGCTCAACCCCAAGCCGGGCCTGGATGCCGGGGCCTCCGAATCCGCCGTGCCTGATGCCATCGTCGAAGCCACGGCTGACGGCTGGCGCGTGCGCCTGAACCAGGCGGCTCACCCGCAGCTGCGCGTCAACAGCACCTACGAGCGCATGCTGGGCCAGTGCACGCGCAGCGATGCCGCCGCACTGAATGATCAGCTCGTCGAGGCACGCTGGTTTCTGCGCAGCATCGAGATGCGTCGCGACACCATTTTGCGCACTGTGCAGGCCATCTTTGAGCGCCAGCCCGAGTTTCTGACTCGCGGCGAGGCCGGCCTGCGGCCGATGACGCTCAAGCAGATTGCCGACGACATCGGCATGCACGAGTCCACCATCTGCCGCGTGAGCAACAGCAAGTACATCCAGACCCCGCTGGGCGTGTTCGAGCTCAAGCGATTCTTCTCCAGCGAAGTGGGCACCGGCACCCGGACCAGCGCCTCGGGGATTGCCGTCAAGGCGATGATCCGCGACATCGTGGCCGATGAGCCTCGCGATGAGCCCTTCTGCGATGCCGACATCACCGCGATCCTGGCGCGCCGTGGCGTGACGGTGGCCCGTCGCACCGTCGCCAAATACCGCGAGGCACTGGGCATCGCCTCGGCCAAGCTGCGGGCCAAGCGCGGGATGACGCTGGCCGAGGCCCTGGCATGAGCCTGGTGCTTCGCGCCGGTGCAGCTGCGCAGGTATCGTCCATGCCAGTCATGAACGGACACGCTCCGGCAGCAGGAGACAGCATGGACAAGCTCAGAACCATCGTGGTCGACGACCACCGCGCCTTTCGCACCCTGGCCGGCGCGCTACTCGAAGATCACCCCGCCATCGAGGTGATTGCCTTCGGCGAATCGGGTGAAGAAGCCGTAGAGCTTTGCGAACGCCATAAGCCGGACCTGCTGCTGGTGGATATCTCCATGCCCCGGATGGGTGGCCTGCAGGCCTCCCGCTTGATCAAGGCTCAGGACGAGCCTCCGCATATCGTCATCGTCAGCAATTTTGACGACGCCGGGCACCGCGAGCATGCGGCAGCCTCCGGCGCTGACAACTTCATAGGCAAGGCCGAGTTCATGGAAGGCGTCGACCAAGTCGTAGCACAACTGCAAGCCCTTCGAGGTGCATCATGAGCGAATCCCGCGTACTCGTTATCGACACCAACCCTGAGCAAGGCCGATCCGTCGCTGCCGTGCTGGAGTTCGTCGATTTCACCCCGGAGTGCTGGACCGATGTCGAGGCGCTTTGTGCGCAGAAAACCCGCCCACGCGAATACGCCGCCATTGTGATTGGCGGTCTGGGCGAGCAGGGTGACGCTTTCTACAAGTGGTTGAAGCGCGATCCTCAGTTCCCCTTTGTGCTGCTGCTGCCCGAGCAGGTCGATGCCCATCACGGGCTGCACCCGGACGAGCACGCCGTGCTGCAAATGCCCATCCGCCACCAGCAGCTGTCCGAGCTGATGCAGCGGGTCAGCGTGCAGCGCATGGACACCGATGCCGAACGCAGCCTGTCGCGTCTGGGTCCCTCCGGTGATTCGCCGGCCATCGCCCGGGTGCGTAGCATGATCGATCAGGTCGCACCCTTTGATACGACCGTGCTCATCACCGGCGAATCCGGCACCGGCAAGGAAGTGGCGGCCCGCCGTATCCATGCCTTGTCGCGTCGCGCCAACAAGCCGTTCGTCGCCGTGAACTGCGGGGCCATTCCGGCCGATTTGCTCGAGTCCGAGTTGTTTGGTCACGAAAAGGGGGCCTTTACCGGCGCCGTGGCCCAGCGGCGCGGTCGCTTCGAACTGGCCGAAGGCGGCACCTTGTTCCTGGACGAGATCGGGGACATGAGCCTGCCGATGCAGGTCAAGATTCTCCGGGTGCTTCAGGAACGCAGCTTCGAGCGTGTCGGCGGTAACGAGACCAAGCAATGCGATGTCCGCATCATCGCCGCCACCCATCGGGATCTGGAGTCACGCATCGTCTCCGGTGACTTCCGCGAAGACCTGTTCTATCGCCTGAATGTGTTTCCGGTCGAGATGCCCCGCCTAACCGATCGCATCGACGACCTGCCGCGGCTGGTCGATGACCTGATCGCCTCATTGCAGGCCGATGGCCGCGGCGATGTGGCCTTGGATGCCCGGGCGGTGTCTGCCCTCCAGCAATACGCCTGGCCCGGCAACGTCCGCGAGCTGGCGAATCTGGTCGAGCGGTTGTCGGTGCTGCACCCCGGCCAGACGGTTGGTGTCGACGATCTGCCGGCGCGCTATCAACCCGAATCTGCAGGCGACGAGGTCACGCCGGCGGAACTGCTGGGCGTCAATGGATCGTCAGCCGGCGTGGCCGCCACACAGCCCAGCCTGCCCGATGCCGGCATCGATCTGCGCGACCACATGGCCAGCGTCGAGATGGCGCTGATCCGCCAGGCCTTGGATGCGTCCAATGGTGTGGTGGCCCATGCCGCGCAGCTACTGCATCTGCGCCGGACCACCCTGGTCGAGAAACTCCGTAAGTACGACCTGGGTCGTTAGCGGTGGGGCCGGTCCGGGCGGTGTCTGAAAACCGACGCGGTCCAGGCCCGGCCGGCGAGGTACAGAACTTGCTCCATGGTCTTGTTGGTGTACGAGTAGAGCGTCGGTAAATGTCGAACGTCGAAATCCAGAGTGTCCTGTCCCAGATTCGCAGCCTGCGCACGCAGTCTCCGTCTGTGGCGGCAGACCGCCCGGCCGCCAGCGAAGCGCTGAGCACGGTCGGTCGGGCTCAGGAACCTTCGTTCGCGGATGCGGCCAAGGCCGTGCTCGATTCGGTGAATGAGGCGCAGCAGGCCTCCAACGATCTCAAAACCCGATTCCAGATGGGCGACCCGCAAACCGATCTGGCGCAGGTCATGCTCGCCTCCGGGCGGGCCCAGGTGTCCTTTACGGCATTGAACGAGGTGCGCAATCGCCTCGTCAGCGCCTACCAGGACGTCATGAACATGCCGATCTGATGATCGGTCTTCGCAACTACGGACGTCCCCATGGCTGAAACACTGTCAGACCGTCTCAAGCAGGTCCCCGGCCTGCGGCAGCTCATGCTGCTGGTCGGCATTGCCGGTGCAGTGGCCGTGGGCGTGACGGTTTTCTTCTGGTCGCAGTCACCCGCAATGGTGCCTGTCTATACCGGGCTCAATGAGCGTGACATGGCCGCCGTGGCCGATGTGCTGTCGACCCAGGCGGTCGAGCACAAGCTTGATGTCGCCCGTGGCGCGGTGCTGGTCAAGGGCAGCGATGTACAGGCTGCCCGCCTGACACTGGCCGCACAGGGCCTGCCGCAGGGCGCGGGTGTCGGCTTCGAGTCCATGCAGGAGAACCCTGGCCTGGGTGTCTCGCAATTTATGGAGTCGGCGCGCTACCAGCATTCCCTGGAAACCGAACTCAGCCGCACGATCAGCAGCCTGCAGCCGGTGGAGAAGGCGCGGGTCCATCTGGCCGTGCCCAAGCCATCGCCGTTCGTGCGCAAGACCCGCCAGCCCACGGCGTCCGTGGTCGTCAAGCTATTCCCCGGGCGCACGCTGGAACGCACGCAAATCGCCGCCGTCCAGCATCTGGTGTCCGCCGGGGTGCCCTCGCTGGAGCCGGGCAATGTCTCCGTCGTGGACCAGTCCGGGCGCCTGCTGTCGTCGGCCGACGATGACAGTGCACTGGCCACGACCAATAAGAACTTCGAGCATACCCGCCGCGTGGAGCAGGCCTTTACCGACCGCATTCGCGAGCTGCTGGCCCCGATGGTCGGCGCCGAGCGCCTGAGCGTGCAGGTCACGGCCGACATGAACTACGCCGTGCAGGAAGAAACCGTCGAGCGCTATGCGCCGGAGGCGGCCATCCGCTCCGAACAGACCTCCGAAGACACTTCAGCCGGTGCGTCGTCCGCCGGTGTGCCCGGCGCCACCACTAACAAGCCCCAGGGTCTGCCTGGCACCACGCCGGTGCCCACCGAAGGCCAGCTGGCCACGGCCGGCGCTGTCCGGCGCCAGGCCGTTCGCAACTACGAACTCGACAAGACCACGCGGTATTCCCGCGAGTCGGTCGGGCGGCTGCAGCGTGTGTCGGCCGCCGTGCTGGTGGACCACATCCCGGTTCGCGATGCCGAAGGCAACGTGACGATGGAGCCACTGCCCGCCGACCAACTGGCCCGACTGGAGGCCTTGGTTCGTGAGGCGATCGGCTTTAGCGAAGGGCGTGGCGATAGCGTGTCGGTGATGAACGCGCCGTTCCTCAATGATATCGGCGAGCTGGAAGAGATCGAGCCGCTGCCCATCTGGCAGCAGCCCATGGTCAAGGATTTGCTGCGCCAGAGTGGCGGGGTGCTCCTGGTGATCATCATTCTGATGGCGCTGGTCCGGCCCATGCTCAAGAGTCTGCTGGCTTCACCGGCACAGATGATGGGCGGCCAGCAGCTGGCCATGGCGGGTGCCGCCGGACAAGGTGTCGCCATGGGCGCGCCGGGCGAAGAGCAGGTGTACCTGTCCGACCCTGGGGCCGCACCGCAGCAGGTCGCCGGTGGCGGTCAGCCTGGCCAGGCCGCGTTGACCGACCAGAATCAGCCGTTTTCCATCGATTTAAAGGCCCCTTACGAGGACAAGATTGCTGCGGTTCGGCAGGTCGTGTCCGATGATCCGAAGCGAGTGGCGCAGGTGGTTCGCCAGTGGGTGAATGATGGCGAATGAACTGGCAGTGGCTGAGGCCACCATCGAATTGGATCTGCCCCGCGTTGATCAGGCGGCCATCCTGCTGATGTCGCTGGGCGAGGCCGAGGCCGCCGAGATTCTCAAGCACCTGGGCGCCAAGGAAGTCCAGCGGCTGGGCTCGGCCATGGCCCGCCTGGAGAATGTGTCCCGCGAGCAGGCGGCCTTTGTGATGACGAATTTCGTCGGCGCCCTCGAAGAGCAGACCGCCCTGGGCGTGGGCGCTGACGATTACGTGCGGCGTGTGCTCATCGGCGCGTTGGGCGAAGAACGGGCTGGCGGCGTCATTGACCGGATTCTGGTGGGCCAGAGCAGCAAGGGGCTCGAGGCGCTCAAGTGGATGGACACCAAGGCGGTTGCCGAGATCGTCCGCAACGAGCATCCCCAGATCATCGCCATCGTGCTGTCTTATCTCGACGCCGACCAGGCGGCAGAGCTGCTGGCGCTGCTGCCCGAGCGCACCCGGCCCGATGTGCTGATGCGCATCGCGACCCTGGACGGCATCCAGCCCAGCGCCTTGCGCGAGCTGGACGAGATCATGGAAAAGCAGTTCTCCAACAACAACAGCTCCCGGTCGTCGAGCATCGGCGGCCGCAAGTCAGCCGCGAACATCCTGAACCTGATGGATTCGTCGGTGGAGCAGGCGCTGATGGAGAAGGTCACCGAGTTCGATGCCCAGCTCAGCGAGGAGATCGCCGAGTTGATGTTCACCTTCGACAATTTGCTCGAAATCGACGATATGGGTATTCAGCGGCTGTTGCGCGACGTCAACAGCGAAACGCTGGTGCTGGCGCTGAAGGGTGCCGACAGCGGTCTCAAGGACAAGATTCTGAACAATATGTCCAGTCGCGCGGCCGAGATGCTGCGCGACGATATGGAGAATCGGGGACCGGCGCGCGTGTCCGATGTCGAGGCCGCGCAGAAGGAGATACTTGAAGTCACCCGTCGCCTGGCCGACGAGGGCGAGATCATGCTGGGTGGCGGTGGTGGCGATGACTTTATCTGAGCCCGTCGAACTCCCCGAAGGCGTGCAGGCTGCCCGTTGGCAGGCACCCACGGTGGTGCCGAACCAGATCCATGCGACCCAGCCGGCGGGCAACGAAGACGCTCCGCCCACCATCGAAGAACTCGACAAGATCGAGGAAGCCGCCTACCAGGATGGCTACCAGCGAGGTTACGACGCCGGGTTCGCCCAGGGCAGCGCGGATGCCAAGGAGCGCGTCGGCCGGCTCAAAGATATTTTTCATACGCTGGTCCAGCCTCTGGCCGATCTGGATTCCGAGGTTGAGCAGACCTTGCTGCAAATCGCTTCGGCCGTGGCCAGCCGGGTCATTCGCTCCGAGCTGCAAACCCAGCCGGAGATTATCGGCAACATGATTCACGAGGCCGTGGAGTCGGTGGCCGGGCCGCAAACCACCGTGACGGTTTATCTCAACCCCGACGATGCCGTGTTCGTGCGTGAACACATGGACCAGCCGATCGAAGGGCCGCATTGGAAGATCATGCCCGATGACGGCCTCGAGCCAGGCGACTGCCGGGTGGATACCCCCGATGCACGTGCCGATGCACGCCTTGAATCCCGCGTTCAGCGCCTTGTGGCGCCGGCATTCCGGTAGCCCGCCGCATCATGGCTGTCCATAACCTGCCCTGGGCCACCGAACGCAACGAGCGTGTCGCCCAACGCCTTGGCCGCTACAGCGCGGTCCCCAAGACCGAAAGCGGGATTGTTGTCGAGGGCGTGCTCAAGCGCTCCATCGGCCTGACGCTGGAGGCCTCGGGCTGTCAGATGCCGATCGGCGGACACTGTCGGGTGGAGGTGGAAGGCGGCAGCTTCATCGAGGCTGAAGTGGTCGGGTTCGACGGGAATCGCAGCTTTCTAATGCCCACCGGCGATATGACCGGTATGAAGGCAAATGCGCGCGTGCTGCCGGATCGACGCTCGGGTGAGGTCGCCGTGGGCGATGGGCTGCTCGGACGTGTGTTCGATGGCTCCGGCCAGCCCCTGGACGGCCTGCCATCGCCGCGGACAGACCGTCGTGTCTCCCTCATGGGCGGGTTGATCAATCCACTGGAGCGCGAACCGATTACCGAACCTTTGGATGTCGGTGTGCGCGCGATCAATGGTTTGCTCACCGTGGGCCGTGGCCAGCGCATCGGCCTGTTCGCCGGCTCCGGTGTCGGCAAGAGCTCGTTGCTGGGCATGATGACCCGGCACACCAATGCCGAGGTCGTGGTCGTTGCCATGATCGGCGAGCGTGGGCGTGAGGTCCGTGAGTTTGTCCAGGAGACCCTGGGCCCGGAGGGCATGCAGCGTGCCGTGGTGATCGCCACGCCGGCAGACCGCTCTCCACTGATGCGTGTGCATGCCGCCTGGCGGGCCACCGCCATCGCCGAGCATTTCCGCTCGCGCGGCAAGCATGTCTTGTTGCTGATGGATTCGCTGACCCGTTTTGCCCAGGCCCAGCGCGAGATCGGTCTGGCCGTCGGTGAACCCCCCACGACCCGGGGCTATCCGCCGTCGGTGTTCGCCCGGCTGCCGATGCTGGTCGAGCGGGCCGGTAATGGGGCCAAGGGGTCCGGCTCGATCACGGCCGTCTATACCGTGCTAACCGAAGGTGATGACCCGAATGACCCGGTTGCCGACACCGCCCGGGCCATTCTGGATGGCCATGTCGTCTTGTCCCGCAGTATCGCGGAAACCGGCCGTTACCCGGCGATCGATATCGAGGCATCGGTGAGCCGTGTGGCTCGCCAGGTGACCTCCGGCGACTACCAGACGCTGTGCAACGAATTCCGCCAGCTGTACTCGGCCTACCAGCGGCAGATCGATTTGATTCGCATCGGCGCCTATCAGCGGGGCAGTGACCCGGTGACCGACCGCGCTGTGGATCGCTGGTCGGCCATTTTCGAATACCTGCGACAGTCGCCGGATGAAGGGACGTCACTGCCCGAGTCGATGCAGGCGCTGGTGCAGGTTTTGGGTTTGAACACGGAGCAGACCAATGCGTGATCCTCGTCGAACCGAGCAACTGGTTCAGGTGTACGGGCTGCGCAAGGAACGGGCTGAAGCGGCGGTGGCGGGTGCCAGCGCCCGCGTGGAGCAGGCACGCCAGCAGCAACAGAACCTGCAACGCTATATGGCCGAATACGCTGCGCGGCCGGGCGAAGCCACGCTGAGCGCCGGCGCCTTGGCCAATCGCTGCGCCTTTGTTGCCAAGCTGGCCGATGCCTGCCGGTTTCAAGGCCAGGTGGTTGATCAGCAGCAGCAAGGACTGCAGCGAGAGTACGAAAAGCTGCAGCAACGTCAGACCGAGCAACGCCGCATGGAGCATCTACATGCAAACGCCTGCAGCCAGCAGGCCCAGGCCCAGCGACAGCGCGAGCAGCGCGCGCAGGATGAGGCAGCTGTCACGCAATGGATCGCGAACAGCAACTAGTGCGCCTGGACACGCTCATCCAAGAGGCGCCGGGCGGTCCTCGGCTGCCTGGCGGTTCCCGCCAGTCGCCGGAGGCGGACTTCGCCTTTGCCGGATTACTAGCGCCGCAGCCCGTGGATGCGGACGCCGAACCGGGACCGTCACTTACGGCCACCCGAGCCATGGCCGACGATAACCAAGCCTCGCCGCTTGCCGGTCTTGGCCTGCCGGGTCTCGATGTCAGCCCGACACCGACGCCCACCGCAGGAGGGCATGCGGCCCAGGGGCGGGTGGCGACTGCCGTGGCCGAGCCCGCTGCAACAGCGGCCTTGGCTTCAAGCGCGCATTCCGCTGTTGCGCCGCACACGCCGGGTGCGGTCAAACCCGCGACTGACGCTGGCCAAGCTTCAGCAAAGGTCGCGGGAGCGACGGCGCCAATCCAAACGACACCGGTCCAAACGACACCGGTCCAAACGACACCGGTCCAAACGACACCGGTCCAAACGACACCGGTCCAAACGACACCGGTCCAAACGACACCGGTCCAAACGACACCGGTCCAAACGACACCGG
>NZ_QEQK01000023.1 GCF_003151135.1 Abyssibacter profundi | reverse complement strand
GTGTGAGCCAGGTCCGCCTGAACGACGTCGCGTGGCTGCTGAACACCCGGCCAAGAAAACGTTTTGACTTTCAGACCCCGCAGGAGCTTTTCGACCAAGCAACGGCGGATTATCTCAATCATGTTGCACTTGATTCTTGAATCCAAGCTCAGCCCCCTGTCGAGGCTGTCCGAAATGCATTAAGTGAAAAATACGGTGAACCGCATTATGTGGATGGCGACCTCTGGGTGTGGTCATATGATCTACTGAATCGGCCCATGTCGGACCGTCATCGGCGCATTTCTGCTTGCCGGAATCATCCGCGCGAATTGATTGCAAGTGGTAGCCACATCCTGGGTGATTGCGGCGTGACGATTCGAGCATCTGTCTCCGCTGGAGAAAATAAGCTGCTGGCTCAGCGGTTAAATATTGCGACTACGCACCATAAGGACTTCGTCACTGCTCAGACAGAGTTCCAGCAAGCGCTGGACTCCGAAAAACAACGCCGGGATGCTGAGCAACTGAAGCGTTCGGATGGAAACGCTCAGTCTGCGGGTGACTTATGAGTAGTTCGCCACGCGGCAGCGTGTCTTGCCGACTTGGTTGGGTTGCAATTTTTGCGGGATTATCAGCACATCTGCCGCTCCTTCATGCTTTGGAAGAAAATGCTCAAAGTTCCAAGGGCGGTTATATCGAGTACCCAACCGGAGCTCAGGTTGCTGGAATCTGTTACGAGTGGTCAAAAACTGAACCTGTCGATGTGCCGAAATTTGCGAGGCTCAATATAAAATACGACCGCAAGGATTTGGTTGACCCAATGAACGGCTTGACCTCAGAGCAGGCATTGGAGCGATATATCAGTGATCTGCATGACGAGATTGCGAGCGGATACGGTACGAACGGTGTTCGGGTGAGGTTGAAGACCCGTCTCTCTCCTTACGATCCGAACTACGGCGAATTTGTGTTCGAGAAGCTCAATCCGAATACAACACTAAGCTACGGGCACCATGGGCAGAATTTCCGGGTTCGCTTTAAGGATTCGGATGCCGCGTATCTGCTTCCAGTGGATATAGAACGCGCAAAACGAATTGAGGATGCGATCGGTTCCGGGCGCAATGTCCGGATTGAACTGGATACCACAATCGTGGGTGCAGTGCCGAACGATCATTCGTTTTGCACGGTAAATGTCCGGATTGATCGCTACGAGGTTTGGCGTTCTCATGCGCCCTGGGGCATCGCGACGTCTGAGGAACCCGTTGAGCCTCTTGTCGTTAGAGAATTTTCTCATTAAGTGAACGAAGTTAAACAGAACACTCAGGGTATCGACCCCTTGCAACGATGGAGAAGGGGGGGGGCGAGTTCGGGCGGAAGGCGGGTCCGTGTTCTGCGACCGCAAACGTGCTCAGGACTTTGTTGGAACGCATGGACGAATACCTGAACGGTCTAGGTGTGATGGAGGAACAAAAGGAGCCGGTGCAGAGGCCGAATATGCAGGGCTTCGATCAATTCGAGTGCTGAAATGGGTTCTACCCCGTTTTCGCGGGGGGAGGGGACGGATGATTTCACGGGGCTACAGATGGCACCGGACGGTTGGTCGCATATGCGGAATGTTTGCGCTGGTTGTGACGTGGGTCGGGGGACTGTGGTTGCTGCCTGGCACGACAGCGCATGCACGTGCGCCAGACGGTATCGGGGCCGCAGATTGGGCAGATGTCCAGACACAGATCAACAGGGACCAACTGAAGGCGCTCGACACCGGCGGCGACGTTGAGCTTTACAGCCGTGCTCAGAAGATTCGCGCGACGCTAAACAAAACGGGGATCGGATTTTCGCGGCGATCTGTTCCGTTGTTTCGGCTACGCACGACGCATCTGAACAGCTATGCCCTATCGCCGAACTCGGCTCGCGCCAACGGCACACGTGGTGAGTTCGTGTATCCGCTGCTAACTGAGTGGTTGGAGAACAATGAAGTTGGCTTCGAACACGGTTGGACCATCCAGAGAGCGCCGAGCGATGGCGGACAGCTGATTCTGTCGGTGAGCTTGACGGGAGGCTTTGTACGGAATCACGAGGCCAGCCTGGTGCTGACGAGCGCCCGGACCGGGGATGCGCTTGTCTACGGTGCACCCGTCGCCTGGGACGCTGAGAATCGTTCGTTGCCTGCCCGCTTGGTCGTCGATGGACCTGAGTCGTTCCGGGTCGTCGTGGATGCAGAGGATGTGGCTTATCCCGTGACCATTGATCCGCTGATTCAGGTGGCAGGTCTTGATCCCGAACCGGAAAAGCCTTCGTCGCGTCATCGCGCATTCGGCACCGGGGCTGCAATCTCGGAGGACGGACGCACGCTAGTTGTCGGTGATCCCGCCAATCGGAATCGCGGGGCGGCCTATGTATTTGTGCAAGATGGTTCTGGAGAGTGGATTCACGAAGCAACTCTGCGAGCTTCCGATGCGCAGGAAAATGACTTTTTCGGTTATGCGATTGCGCTGTCTGGAGAGACGGTGCTGATCGGTGCGCATTTGGAGGATGCGGGGCGCCCGCCGAGTGTCGTCACTTTCGAAGGCGGGTCCGCGTATGTCTTCACCCGGACGGATGGAGTTTGGACACAGCAGCAGAAATTGATTTCGTCCGATGGTGCGGAAGATGACAATTTTGGGTTTTCGGTCGCGATACAAGGAGGCACGGCACTGATCGGTGCCCCCGGGGATGATGACAAGGGTGCTGCCAGCGGGTCCGTCTACTCGTTTACGCGGTCCGGTGGAGTCTGGTCCGAGCAGTCTAAGCTGGTCGCCACGGACGGAGCGGAATTTGACGGGTTTGGCAAAGCGGTCGCGCTATCCGGCGCGACCGCTTTGGTCGGAGCGCACCTCGCGGACGGTGCCGCAGATGATGCTGGTGCCGCATACGTGTTCCGTGCTTCCGGTGCGGCATGGGTGCAGGAAGCTAAGCTCGTTGCGTCGGACGCTGAGGAGGATGACTACTTCGGGTTTTCGGTTGACATATCCGAGACAACGGCGCTGGTCGGCGCATATTCTTACGATGACGCGTTTGAGTCGCACTCCTATAACGTCGGCGCCGCGTATGTGTTTGAGTTATCAAACGGGCGCTGGAATCAACAGGCTAGGCTGAACGCGCCGTACCTCTCAGTCCATGAATGGTTCGGGTATTCGGTGGCTCTGGCCAACGACAGTCTTATTGTTGGTGCGCCATGGGCCACAACAACAGGGCAAGGTCCTGGATCCGCGTATATATTCCAGCGACTGGGTCAAGAGTGGTCGTTCCGCGAGCAGATATTGCCGTCCGATCGCAAGGACAACGACCGGGTTGGCGCTACCGTTGCGCTAGTCGATGGGACTGCGCTTGTGGTGGCACCCGAACACGATTGGGGCGGGGACTACGTGGGCGCTGTCTATGTCTACGAGCGTTTCGACAGTAGTTGGGTGGAACGCTCGGAACTGATCAGCCCAGATACCGTGACGGAATACGACGACAACTTCGGGCAAGCCGTCGCGCTTTCCGGCGATACAGTTCTGGTGGGTGCGCCAGGCGACGATGTCGTCGGTGCAGCTTACGTGTTCGTTGTTGACCACGATACATGGGTTAGACAAGCAAAACTTTCTGTGCCGGGCAGCTCCGAGTTCGGGACGTCGGTTGCTTTGGATGGTGACACGGCGCTGATTGGAGCGCCGTCGGATACCGGTGACATCGGTCGGGCGTCCGCGGGGGCGGCCTACGTGTTCTCGCGCACCGGAGAGCAGTGGGCGCTGGAGGCCAAGATCGTGCCGTCCGATGCTACCTCTCGTGGTTTTTTCGGTGAGTCCGTGGCGCTGTCTGAGGACGTCGCGCTGATTGGTGGAACAGGGGGGGGTGATGATAACGGGCAGGATCGACGTGGGTCTGCATACATATTCACGCGATCCGACGGGACATGGGCTCAGGAAGCTAAGTTGCTGGCTGCCGACACTGTGGGAGGCGACTACTTCGGGCGCTCGTTTGCGCTTTCTGGAGGCACTGCGCTGATTGGTGCTGACGGGGATGACGATGTCGGCACCGGGAGCGGATCAGCTTATCTCTTCATGCGTTCCGGCGATGACTGGACAGAAACCGCCAAGTTGACCGCATCCGACGGGGCAGCGGGACACGCGTTTGGTCGAGCTGTCGCACTGTCTGGCGACACCGCTCTGGTCGGGGCCGAGTTGCATAGGTCCGCCTATGTATTTGTGCAGTCCAAGAGTGGTTGGGCTCAGCAGGCTCGACTGACAGCATCCGATCCAGAGTCTGGGAGCTACTTTGGTCAATCAGTGGCTCTGTACGAGGGCGTCGCGCTAATCGGCGCTCCCTTTCATGACGGTCATGCAGTTGACAGCGGTGTAGTCTTCCAATTCGTCCGTTCAGGCGAGCGCTGGGCCGAACAGGCTCAGCTATTTTCGGTTGAGGCCGCGTTTCGGGATGGCTTCGGATCCGCCGTGGCAACCGACGGCTTGCGCCGTGTCGTTGGCGCATTCGAGGCGGATACCGAACTCGGGCCCGACGCGGGGCGTGCTTACGTCTTTGAAAGTGAACCAAGCGACTTTGGAGATGCCCCGGATCCCGGGTACCCCACGTTGTTGGCCAGTGATGGGGCGAGGCACCGTCTCAGTCCGCTGTTTCTCGGTAGCAGCGTGGACGCGGACGACGATGGACAGCCGAACGCCACTGCGACCGGCGACGACATTGACGCAGCCGCCAACGATGAAGATGGGGTGTTGTTCGGCGACCTGACGATCGGTTCGACCGAGGCGACCTTGGAGCTCGTGGTCAGTCAGCAGCATGTCGGTCTGGTGAACGCGTTTGTGGATTTCAACCAAGACGGTGATTTTTACGACGATGCAGAACAAATCGTTGCCGATGAACTGATCGAAGCGGTATCGGAAAAGATTTCTTTTGTGGTTCCGGACACTGCTCGAAGCGGCGTCACATACGCACGTGTACGCATCAGTTCCGCCGGTGGTGATGGGCCCGCGGGTGCGGCGGTTGACGGCGAGGTGGAAGACCACGAAGTGACGCTCTCGCTGCCGACACTGTCGGTCGCGGATGCTGTTCTGATCGAGGGAGATGCGGGACCTACCGAGCTGGGTTTCACGGTATCCATTCCAGTGCCGGTGCAGCAGGACGTGAGCTTTAGTTTTGAAAGCGTGGATGGGACGGCTACGGCGTCGGATGATTTCAACTCTGTGTCTTCCAACGCGAGCATTCCCGGTGGACAGGGCCTGACCAGCGTCGACGTTAGCGTGCCTGTGCTCGGTGATACGACTTACGAAACCGACGAAACCTTTGTGTTGATGCTGAGCAACGCAAGCGGTGCCACCATTACGGACAGTGAAGCGACCGGACTCATCCAGAACGATGACAACCAGCCAAGCGTGACCCTGGCGGCGTCAGGGGATTCGCTTGCTGAGAGCGGAGGCGTGTTGGCTGTGACCGCCACGCTGAGCAATCCGAGCAGTGAGCCCGTGGCAGTTGATCTCGGACTGAGCGGAACGGCGGATGTGAGTGATTTCACGATATCGACGAATCAGATCGTGATTGTTCCGGGAGAGACGATAGGCGTGGCGACTCTGTCCGGCACGGATGACCTCATCCATGAGGGCGAAGAGGTCATCATTGTGGATATCGCCTCGGTCAGTCACGGAACGGAAGCCGACGTTCAGCAACTGACGGTCACGCTTGCGGATGACGACCCCCTTCCTGATGTCACGCTAAGCCAAAGCGGAGCTCGGCTCTCGGAAGCCAACGAGCAGATGACGATGACCGTCACTCTGAGCAATCCAAGTGTTCAACCGGTGACCGTTGAACTGGACCTGGACGGGTCCGCCGACACCGATGACTATCAGGCATCTACCAGTCAATTGGTGATTGATCCGGGTGACGTCACTGCTGCAATGACAATAACTGCTTTGCAGGATGAGGTGGACGAAGACGATGAGACTATCGTCGTGAGCATAGCAAGTGTCGCAAATGGCACCGTGGTCGCGCCGCAACAATTGACGGTCGTGATCGTGGACGATGACACCGCCCCGATTATCACGCTGAGGACGTCTGACGATTCGCTGACAGAACAAGGTGGTGTCGTGATCGTGAGTGCCGTGCTGAGCATGCCCAGTGCCCAGATAGTGACCATCGACCTGACTATTGGCGGCGGCGCTGATCTCGACGAGGACTACGCCGTGGGGTCGCCGTCAATCACGATTCCTGCTGGAGAGTTAGGCGGCGAGGTCGAAATTACGGGTCTCGACGACGAAACGGACGAGCCCATGGAGGCGATCGTCATTGTAGCGTCCGGAGTGCATGGTGGTCAGTTGTCCGGTGTCGGAAGCTTCGTCCTGTCGATCGTCGATGACGACCCGACGCCGGCGGGTCTTGCTCCGCGCGATGAGAGTAGCGCAGTCATCAATCGGGTTGTCGCGCCTGGTCAGCAACGCGTGACGCTAGCGTCTTTCGGTATCCGCAATTCTTTGACGGGATCAGCCTATATATCAACGCTGACGGGCCCGGTTTCCGGGGAGCTCGCGGTGCCAGCGACGGTCGAATTGTTCCTTGACCTGAATGGCAACAGGCGCTTGGATCCGAACGACACACTACTGGCAGACATGGCTGCGTCTATCGGCGCAGCCACGCTGAGCTTCAACCTGGGGGCACCATTGAACATCCCCGCTCAAAGCACGTTGCGGTTCGTCATGGTGGCGGACTTGGAGGTGAGATGAACCGTGGAAACCGATTTGCACTATTCGGAACGATTGCCTTGTTGACGGCAGGGTGCGGCGGAGGTTCCGACTCGGGTGAAGCGGGCGGCTCGAACCTGCCCGATGCTACTTCAAGCTTCAGCGTATCGATGGATCAGGTCGTTGCTGCTGATGCACAACACGGAGAGCCGGTGGCGCTTGAAATTGTCGATAGGGCATCGGCAGAGATCACCATAGAGTGATCGCGGGGCTTCAGGCAGCCGGAAACGAGTTCAGGCTTGAGCGCAACTGCGCGGCGCCGATCACTTCCGGCTCGTCGGCGAGTTCATGCAGGGCATCATCGGCCAGCAGATGGTCCAGCCGCGCCACATGGCGGTCGATGGCGTTGACGTAGGGGTTGTCGCCGTTGAAGTGGGCGGTGAGGTAGCGGTAACAGCCTTCGAAATAACCGTCGAGGCGGTCTTTCCAGACCATGCGATTGAAGTCGGGGGTCTTGCGCAGCAGGTCTTCGGCGGAGCTGTAGACGGGCTCCGGGCGTCCGGGGCGCGGCTCACCGGCCAGGCCGCAGATCGAGAATTCGCGATACAGGTGGTGCCAGCATTTTTCCAGGTAGCAGGCGTCGGCCATTTGCGCGAGCAGGTCTGCGGTACCCAGAAAGAAGCCCAGGTGACGGTCGCGCGGGTCATGCACCTGGATTTTGTCCAGCGCGATCTCATACCCCGTGAAATGCACGATTTGACGTGCGATCTCCGCGTGCTGCGCCAGCGGCGTGTCTTGCAGGAAATCGCTGATGAATGCGCCGCTGCGGGCCACATGACAGAGGGTGAATTCGGCCCCGTTGCGATGGCCGATGTCGCGTTCGGAGCGGACGTATCCGGCATCGTGGAACAGGGCGATGATGACGCCGAGCATGGCGCGCTCGGTGCCCAGCCGTTCGGCAGGGGGCACGCTTTGCTCGTAGCCGTCGAGCAGTCGGGCGAAGGCCAGCGTCGCATCCAGGCTGTGCTGGGCGTCGTGGTACCAGGTGTCGCAGCCGTGATAGCCGGGTAGCAGGCCCGCAAACAGCGCTTCGAAGGTTTCAAAGGCACGCGTAATCAACGTGCGATCCACATCCGCGAACCGATGCTGAAGCAATTCCAGGACAGCGCTTTGCACGGCCGAGGGGTCGGCCAGGTGAACGGTGCCCGTCACATCAAGGTGCGGCTGTTGTGTCATGTCGTGTCCTCCGCGCTGATGACCGGGCTTCCCCAAGATCGGTCCACCTCGCGTACTGGTCGCGATGGTAGACCCAGCTTGATGCGGCGAGCTACAGAGGGGCGTGACCCGGGTCTCAGTTCCCACGCAGCTCGCAGATGACCGGGGTGTGATCCGACGGACGTTCCCAGCGGCGCGGTTCGATATCGATGCGGAAATCCCCGAAGGCTTCCACCAGAGGGGCGCTGATCAGGTGGTGATCGATACGCAGACCGTGCCCGCGCCGAAAACCGCCCTGACGGTAATCCCACCAGGTGAACCGCTGTTCGGGTGGTTCGACGCAGGTAAACGCGTCGGTCAGGCCAGTGTCTAGCAGGGCCGCCAGCGCGGCACGCTCAGCGTCGCTGCAGAGAATATTGCCCTCCCAGCGATCGGGGTCATGGGTGTCGTCGACGGTGGGCGCAATGTTGAAGTCGCCGGACACCACCAGGCGGGGGTGTTCGCGCAGGCTGTCGGCGATGTACCTGCGCAAGGCGGCCAGCCATTCCAGCTTGTAGCTGTACTTGTCGGAGCCCACGGCCTGGCCGTTGGGGACATAGACGCAAATCATCCGTAGCTCACCGACACTGCCGGCAATGACCCGGGCCTGGGTGTCGTCAAAGCCCGGAATGCCTGTCGTGACGTCTTCGATGGGTGAGCGGCTGATCAGCGCGACGCCGTTGTAGGTTTTCTGTCCATGCCAGGCGCTATGCCAGCCGGCCTCGGTCAGGGCATCGACCGGGAACCGGTCATCCGTGAGTTTGGTCTCCTGAACCGCGACCAGATCCGCGGCATCGCTGTTGAGCCATTGCAGCATATGCGGCAGTCGAACGTTCAGGGAATTGACGTTCCAGGTGGCCAGGCGAGTTGTCGTGTTGGTCATGCGGCGAGTCCGTGGAGTCGTAACAGGGCATCAGGTTCAGGGGGGCGGCCGCGGAAGGCCTCGTAGAGCTGGCCAGCGGGTTCACTGCCGCCGCGGGCCAGGATGGTGTCGCGGAACCGGCGTGCGGCTTCTGCGTCAAAAACACCGCGTTCAGCAAACAGCTCGAAGGCATCGGCAGCCAGTAGTTCCGCCCATTTGTAGCTGTAGTAGCCCGCTGCGTAACCGCCCGCAAAGATATGTGAAAAGCTGCAGGGGAAGCGGTGCCACGCAGGGGGGTGGATGACGGCCACGTCCTTGCGTACCGCATCCAAGGTCTCGCCGATGCGGGCCGGCTGACCGGGGACATGGTCCCGGTGCAGGCGAAGATCAAATAGGGCGAATTCCAGCTGCCGCACCGTCGCCATGCCAGCCTGGAAGCGGCGACTGGCGCGCAGCTTCTCGAGCAGGGTGTCGGGAATGGTTTCGCCGGTGTCGACGTGGCGCGCGAAGCGATCCAGGGCTTCGCGTTCGAAGGTCCAGTTCTCCATGAATTGACTGGGCAGTTCCACCGCATCCCATGCAACGCCATTGATGCCCGACACGGAGAGCTCGTCGACCTGCGTCAGCAGGTGATGCAATCCGTGGCCGAATTCATGAAATAGCGTCTCCACTTCGTCGTGTGACAGGCAGGCCGGTTTGCCATCGACCGGGCCACCGAAATTGCAGACGAGAAATGCCACTGGAAGCTGCGCGGTGTCACCATGGCGATAACGCCCCTGGCAGTCGTCCATCCAGGCGCCGGCACGTTTGCCGGGTCGGGCATAGGGGTCGACATAAAACAGGCCGCGGCGGCTGCCATCGCCATCGAGCACGGCGTAAGCCGTCACGTCTTCATGCCACAGGTCGGCATCGGCAACCGGCTCGAAACGCACTTCGTACAGTCGTTCGGCGACTTCCATCATGCCGGCCAGGACCTGCGGCGCCGGGAAATAGGGTCGCAGCATTTCGTCGGACAGGCCCAGCGTCGCTTCACGGTACTGCTCGGCGTAGTAGCCGATGTCCCAGGGCTCCAGTGTGTCGGGCCCGCCCCGTTCAACGGCAAAGGCGGCCAGCGCCTGCAACTCCTGCTCGGCGGCGGGGCGCGCCTTGGCGGCCAGGTCCAGCAAGAACTGTTCGACCGTGGCCGGTGAGTCGGCCATCTTCGTGGCCAGTGAGTAATCGGCGTAGCTGTCAAAGCCCACGAGACCGGCCAGCTCCTGCCGCAGGTCGAGAATCTCCTGCATCACCGGGCTGTTGTCCCATTGCCCTGCATGCGGTCCCTGGTCGGATGCCCGGGTCCCGAAGGCTTCGTAGAGACGCTGACGGAGTGAACGGTCATGGGCATGCGTCATGACGGCGATATAGCTCGGGGCATCCAGGGTCACCAGATAGCCGCTCCGGTCCTGGCGTTTGGCGGCGGCTGCGGCGGCCTGCACGGCGCGCTCCGGCAGCCCATCCAGGTCGTCGGCGTGGTCGGTGTGCCAGCTCCAGGCTTCGGTGGCGTCGAGTACCTGTTCCTGAAAGCGGGTTTGCAGGGCCGACAGTCGTTGCTGGATGGCCGCGTAGCGCGCCCGGGCGTCGCCTTTCAGGTGAACGCCAGCGAGACGAAAATCCCGGATGGCATTGTCGATGATGGTCTTGCGGGCCTGAGGCAATTGCGCGAAGTCAGCCTGTTGCCGTAATTGCTCGAAACGCTCATACAGCGCCTGGTTCTGCCCCAACTCGGTGGAATACTGCGACAACTTGGGCAGGCAGGCGTTATAGGCCTCGCGCCATTCGGGCGAATTGGCGACGCCATTGAGGTGACTGACGGGCGAGAAGACCCGGTGCAGGTCGTTGTCCAGCTGTTCCAGGCGGGCGACAAAGCGATCCCAGTCGGGCGAGTCGAGTTGCTCCAGTTCAGCGATGACCTGGCGATTGGCCGCCAGTACGGCGTCCAGGGCCGGCTCTGCGTGCTCGGGGCGGATCTGGGAAAACGGGGGCAGCGACTGGCTGCGGAGCATTTCCAGTAGTGGGTTCGACATGCTCGGGTGGTGGCGTCAAGGGGCGCCGACTGTAGCATGTGGTCCGGGCGGAATTCGGCCTCCGGAGGCGCTACAGCAGCCCGCGGGCCGTGAGTGCAAATACACTACCGGCGCCACTGATCAGGAAGCCGGCAAAGGCCAGGGCGGCCTGGATCCGGTAGCGACGAACCAGGGTTTCCTGGGGGACTGCGGAGAGGATGTACGGCCGGCGGTCCGCGGGCCGGGCCAGCACGTGGATATCCGGGTGGGCGGCCTGGTCAGCGAGCTTCTCACGAACCTGGGCAACGGCCTTGGCCCGGACCTGCTCCCACTCGTCCAGGTCGATGCTGCCGTCGCCATCGGCGTCGAACTCGCGCAGTAGCGCTGCTTCATCTCGCTTCCACTCCGCGAGCAGTTCACGCACCTCACCCTGTTCGTCAAAACTGTGATGCACGCTTTGTGAGCGGAACTGGCCCAACACATAGAGCGGATGCAACGGCGCGATCCGGTGTTCCACGTAGCGATACTTTCCGAACAGGCCGAAGCCACCGCTCTTGGGGCCGCCGCTGGGTCGGCGGGTGCTGCCATGCCAGCGGTGGCGGATCTCGGGGATGACCTTGGCAGCCTCCGGGTCGACGATGCACTCACCGGTGTCATCGACCAGCAGGAACAGGGCATCGGAGCGCCCTTGATCAATGGTCACCCAGCGCGTGGTGCGCTTGCCATTCGAGTGGCTGGTGCGACGTTCTTCGATCTTGTACCACCACCACACGCAAGGGGCGTGGGTGAGCGGGGCATGGATAGGCGGCCCATCAAGCATCTTGCCGTAGCCGCAAAGCTCCACGTAGCCCTGCGGCGCGGAACGAATCTTGGCCGTCGGCGTGTCGGTGATCAGCCTGGCCCGCTTCACAAACACGAAGGTGGCGATCAGCGTGGCCAGCGCGGCCAACGCCAATGCACCCGTCGCAAACCAGAACTCTCCCGGCGGTGCCGCGGCGATGTCGTGAAACAGTTGGTCCATGGTCTGCGCCCGATGACCCGGGCCGATCGAGGGCTAGCTGAACAGGGCGCGGACGTCGACGTCGGCCTTCTCGGCCTCCGAAAACTCCAATAGATCGGCTGGTTGGAAATTGAAGATGCGGGCGATCAGCACATCGGGCACCTGCTCGATGCGGACGTTATTGTTGTTGACCGTTTCGTTGTAGAACTCGCGACGATCGGCAATCGCGTTCTCCAGCCCCGAAATGCGCGCCTGTAGCTGCTGGAAGGACTGGTTGGCCTTGAGTTCCGGGTAGGCTTCGGCCACCGCGAACAGGTTGCCCAGGCCCAGGCGCATTTGTGTCTCGGCCTGGCCCACGCCTTTGACATCGCCGTTGGCGCGCGCGGCCTGCGCTGCAGAGCGCGCCTGCATCACCTTCTCCAGCGTGTCCTGCTCGAACTTCATGTACTGTTTGCAGGTCTCGATCAACTTCGGCAGCTCGTCATGGCGCTGCTTGAGCAACACATCAATGTTGCTCCATGCCTTGCTGACGGCGTGTTTCAGGTTGACCAGATTGTTGTAGATGATGATGGCGTACAGCACGGCTCCCAGGGCGATACCCCAGAAAACAAAGGTGCTGATTGCGCTCGACGCTGATTCCATCCCCGGACCCCCTCAAGTCGTTCATGGAAGTCTAGGCCCTGGGCCGGGGCACCACAATGAAAGCCGGGGACCATTGTTCCCATATGCCTCGCGTGGCGGGCATCACCTCGTGGTGATCCGCTGCCGGAAACAAGGATCGGAAGCATGACCGTAGCAACAGATTTTCTCGTGATCGGCGGCGGTAGCGCCGGCGTGGCAACGGCGCGGCGCGCGGCCCGGCATGGCGCACGGGTCATCCTGATCGAGCGCGACCGCATGGGCGGCACCTGCGTCAATGTGGGCTGCGTACCTAAGAAGGTCATGTGGCAGGCGGGCCGGCTGGCCAAGTCGCAATGCGACATGGATGACTATGGTTTCGACGGTCAGCCGATGACGCATGACTGGCAGCGGCTGGTGCAGCGCCGCGAGGCCTATATCCGCCGACTCAATGGGATTTACGACACCAACCTCGAGCGCGAAGGTGTGGAGGTGGTGCGCGGCGACGCCCGGTTTATCGGGCCACGTCGCGTGCAGGTGGGCTCCGAGGAGTACGTGGGAGAGCACGTGCTGATCGCCGTGGGCGGACGCCCGGAGCGGCCGGAGATTCCCGGGGCCCATCTGGGCATCGATTCCGATGGGTTCTTCGGGCTGGAACAGCGTCCGGCCCGTGTCGCGGTCATTGGTGCAGGCTACATCGCGGTCGAACTGGCCGGCATTCTTCAGGCACTGGGGACCGAGACCAGCCTGCTCTATCGTCGCGATACGGTGTTACGTGACTTCGACGCCATGCTGGGGCCGCTGTTGGTCGAGGCCATGACCTCCCAGGGTGTCCGCATGATGCCCAATACCGTGGTGTCTCGTATTGAGCAGGTCGGCGAGGAACTCCATGTCGATTACGGCGGGCCGGAACCTCTGCGTGTCGAGCAGGTCCTCTGGGCAGTGGGGCGCAGGCCCGTCACCGACACGTTGAACCTGCCCGCGACGGGCGTGGACTGCGATAGCCGCGGGTTTGTGCCGGTGGATGCCTACCAGAACACCAATCAGCCCCAGGTGTACGCGGTGGGTGATGTCACCGGCGGGCCCGCGCTGACACCGGTGGCGATCGCGGCCGGTCGGCGCTTGGCTGATCGGGTTTTCGGCGGGCAGGTCGACCGTCATCTCGACATGCGGATGATTCCGACCGTGGTGTTCTCCTCACCCACGATCGGAACCGTCGGATTGACGGAAGCCCAGGCGCGGGCGCAGTACGGTGACGACGCGATCAAGGTGTATCAATCCACCTTCCGATCGCTGTACTACGGCGTGCTGGATAACAAGCAGATCAGCTGTTTCAAACTGGTCTGCGCGGGCGAGGATGAGCGCGTTGTCGGCTGTCACCTCTTCGGCGGTGGCGCGGACGAAATGCTGCAAGGCTTTGCGGTGGCCATGCGGATGGGCGCGCGGAAACAGGACTTGGACGACACCGTGGCCATTCACCCCACAAGTGCGGAAGAACTGGTGACAATGACATGACATGGATGCTTCGGACTGCAGGACGCAGGCTGACACTGCTGGTGCTGGGCACGGTTCTGCTGGGCGGCTGTGCAGGACAGCAGGTGCTGAATGCCTTCACGCCCCAGCGGGGGCTGGAGAAGGCCATCAATCTGTCCTACGGCGATCATCCCCGCCAGCGTCTGGACATCTACTCGCCTGCCGATGCCAACGATGCGCCGGTCGTGGTGTTCTTCTACGGCGGCAGCTGGCGCGAGGGCAGCAAGGATCTCTACGAATTCGTGGCGCAGGCGCTGACATCACGTGGCTTCGTGGCGGTGGTGCCGGATTATCGTGTCTACCCTGACGTGCGGTTTCCCGCCTTTGTCGAGGACGCGGCCAGCGCAGTGGCCCAGACGCGCCAGGTGGTCCATCGCTATGGCGGCGATCCCGACAAGCTCTTCGTCATGGGGCATTCGGCGGGTGCGCATCTGGCCGCCATGCTGGCCACCGATGGTCGCTATTTGCAGGCAGTCGGCGGCAGCCGCGCATGGCTCCGGGGTCTGATCGGCCTGTCGGGGCCCTACGATTTCACGCCGATTAAGGATGCGCAGATTCGCGCCGTGTTCGGCCCCGAATCCGAACATGAGAAGGCGCAGCCCGTGAACTTCGTCGATGGGCAGGTCCCGCCGACGCTGCTGCTCCACGGCGAAAACGACAATGTGGTGTACGCGAATAACTCACGCGATCTGGCGCAGCGGATCGCCGAGGAGGGCGGACGGCCAACACTGGTGATCTATCCCAAGATGTCGCACCAAAAGATGATCGCCGTGTTCGCCGCGCCCCTGCGCGGCCTGTCAGATGCGGTCGACAAGGTTGCCAGCTTCATCCGCGAGCAGGCACGCAAGCCGCGGCCCGCAGCTGGCCCTGCGCCGGCCGCTACGCGCCCTGCGGTATCATCAGACTACTCATTTGAAACGCGACCAATCGATGACGAAGACCCTCGTCCTGCTGAGACACGGCCAGAGCCAGTGGAACCTTGAAAATCGCTTCACCGGCTGGGTTGATGTCGACCTGTCCGAGCAAGGTGTGGCCGAGGCCCAGGCCGCCGGCCAATTGATGAAGGATGAAGGCCTGGCCTTCGATGTCGTGCATACCTCGCTGCTCAAGCGTGCGATCCGCACCATGCAGCTGGCCATGGCCGAAGCCGACCAACTCTGGGTGCCGGTGCAGCGTCACTGGCGGCTCAACGAGCGTCATTACGGTGGCTTGCAGGGTTTGAACAAGGCCGAGACCACCGCCAAGCACGGCGAGGAGCAGGTGTTGGTCTGGCGGCGCAGTTACGACACCCCGCCGCCGGAGATGCCGGTGTCGGATCCGGGTCACCCGGTGCATGACCGTCGGTACCAGGGGTTGGATGCCCGCGTACTGCCCGGCACCGAATCACTCAAACTGACCCTGGAGCGCGTCCTGCCCTATTGGCATGACGCCATCGTGCCGGACCTGCAGGCAGACAAAACCGTGCTGGTGGCCGCGCATGGCAACAGCCTGCGTGCGATGGTCAAGTATCTGGATGGCATTTCGGATGACGAAATCACCGGATTGAATATCCCGACCGGCATCCCGCTGAAGTACACGCTGGATGATGACCTCAAGGTGATCGACAAGGGGTATCTGGGTGATGCGGAAGCCGCCAAAGCGGCGGCTGAAGCCGTGGCAAACCAGGCCAAGGCCTGATGGTTTGCTCTCCAGCAGGGTGCTGACGGTGGTCATGGCCGCAACGCGCACCGTTCGGGTGCTGGTTATCGGGCTGCTGGCCGTGCTGGCCGCCTGTGCGGATTCCGACCCGGCCCCGGTCGTCTGGCAGGTCGATGCATTCAAGCTGCCGGCGGAGAGCCCTGCTGGCAGCTTCCGCATCCAGGACAAGTCCATCGTCCACGTCCCGGAGGATCTCTCCACCCTCTCCGAGGGCGAGCGGCCTATGGTGGCCACCATGGCGGGGCAGGGCATCCAGGGCTCCGCCTACTGGCGGTACTGGCTGCCTGAGGAAGAAGGACGCGGTTTCTACAAGTTGAAGGTGACCGTCTTCGATTCCGAAGACGCCGCAGCGGCTGCCTGGGACCGGCGTTACCCGCCTGAGGCCTTGGATGGGACGCAGCCGTTGGAAGTGGGTCAATCAGGTTTTCTGCTCCCGGGGCGGATTGCCGGGTTCCGCTTGCAGCGCCTGATGACAGAGATTGAGGCGGGCGGACAGGCCGGTGCGCTGGAGTCGTTCGTCGATCACTACGCCGCGTTTGCACGCGAACAGGCTGCGCGTCGCTAGATGCTGATTCCGTGGCCCTGGCTGCAACCCGGGCAGCACAGTTGACCACCACCGGATTGGAATCCCTCGGATGGACGGATGCCGAGGCCGCCCAGGTCGCAGCCCATGCGCATGTGGCACGTGTCTTCGCCGTGCATCGCAGCGATATTGAAGTCCGTGGGCCACAAGGTCTTGATCGGATCGATCGTGCCACTGCGGGCGGCCTCGATGGCGTGGCGGTGGGGGACTGGCTCGAACTCACCGACGGCGGAGGCGTGGCGCGCATTCTGGAGCGACGGAACGCCATCACCCGCAAGGCCGCAGGGGAGCACGTCCATCGGCAGGTGTTGTCGGCCAATGTCGACCGGCTGCTCATCGTGACGAGCTGCAACCAGGAATTCAGTCTGCGCCGGCTCGAGCGTTATCTGGTGTTGGCCTGTGACTGTGATGTCACGCCCGAAATCGTCCTGACCAAAGCGGATCTCACGGATCAGGTCGCCGGGTACGCTGACCAAGCGGCCAGTCTGCTCGCCGGCGTGCCCGTTCACGCGGTGGATGCCCGCAGTGCCGAGCAGGTGGGCGCATTGGTGGCCTCGCTGAGGCTCGGGGAGACGCTGGCGCTGATCGGTTCCAGTGGCGTGGGCAAAAGCACCCTGGGGAATGCGATTGGCGCGCCTAACCTGGAGACCGGTGCGATTCGTAAGCTGGATGACAAGGGGCGGCACACGACCACGGTCCGGGCCATGTTTCCTCTGCCTTCCGGCGCTTTGCTCATCGACAATCCGGGGATTCGAGAGCTGCAGCTCACCGACTGTGAACGCGGTATCTCCAGGGTGTTTGCAGATGTGCTGAGTCTGGCGGAGCGCTGCCAGTTTCAGGACTGCCAGCACGGCGCCGAGCCGGGCTGCGCCGTGCGCGAAGCCATCGCAGACGGGCGCTTGCCCGCACGCCGCCTTGAAAGCCTGCAGGACTTACGGACCGAGCAGGCGCGTAACGCCGAGATTCTCGAATCCAAGCGCCAGCGCGCGCGTGATATCGGTCATAAATACCGCAAGCTCAACTGGTCCAAGCGCGCCAAGCGCGGGCAATAATCCGACAGCCTTGTCGGTGTCTGACGGGCAGGCTCACACCCGCATGTTGGGTACGCTGCGCAGACATTTCACCGGTTCCGATCATTGATGAATGCTGCCAGCGCCCGGGGGGGATTGCTGACCATGCTCGTGTGGCTCGCCGCCTGCGGGCCCACCATGGATCAATCCACGCCGACCGAGCCGGCAGCGCTGGGCTCGGGCGCCTATGAGCGCTCTGTTCGCGTGGAGGGGCTGGTCCATGACTACCGTCTCTTCGTGCCGTCGGGCATCGAACCCGGCGCCGAGACGGTCCGTCCCTTGTTGTTGTCTCTGCATGGCGGCGGCTCCGGTCCGGAGGATCACGACGCGCTAACCGGACTGCGGGAGACGGCGGAGGCCGAAGGCTTCGTGCTGGCAACGCCGCGGGGGTTTTTGTCGACCTGGAACGCAGGTAGCTGCTGTGGCCCTGCCGCAGAGCAGGCCATTGATCACGTGGCGGTCATGGCGGCGATTCTGGATGACATCGACGCGGTGCTGCCGATTGATGCGACGCGGGTCTATGCCACCGGACATTCCAACGGGGGGATGATGGTGTATCGACTGGCCTGTGAGCTGTCGCAGCGCATCGCCGCCATCGCACCCAACGCCGCGACGTTGATGGATCGCGACTTAACTGCAGAGCCGCCGGCGCCGGTCTTCACCTGTGCGCCCGAGCGGGCGGTGCCGGTGTTTCATTCGCATGGCCTGGCTGATACCTGCGTGCCCTTCGACGGCGGGCAAAGCACGGGGCCGGAAGGCGGGCAGCGCCCACCGGTGGCTGACAGTATCGACTTTTGGGTGGACAACAACCGCTGCGCCCTGCCGCCGCTGCGGCCCAGCTATCAGCAAGGGAATGCGACCTGTGAGCGTTACAGCGCCTGCCAGGATGGCGCCTCGGTGACGCTTTGTACCGTGGAGCAAGGCGGCCACACCTGGCCGGGGGTCGACGCCAATCCGGTGGCGTCGACCTGCGGCGGCGAGCCGATGCTGGATCTCGATGCCAATGCGCTGATGTGGAAGTTCTTCATGGAGCATCCGCTCTAGGACAGCGCAGGCTCTACAATGCGCGGCCCATCCGGTTCGCGATCCCGCCATGCTCCTGTCTGCCCGCCAGCTCGATCTTCACGTCGGCACCCATGCCATTCTTGACCGGGCCGACCTAGTCATTGAGCCGCGCGAGCGCGTTTGCCTAGTGGGTCGCAATGGTGCGGGTAAGTCCACACTGCTCAAGTTGCTGGCCGGCGAGATCGAGCCGGATGGCGGAGAGATCGACCGTAGTAACGCGCCGGTCGTGGCGACGTTGCCCCAGGAAGTGCCGCAAGGGACCAGCGGCTCGGTGTATGACGTGGTCGCAGCGGGACTCGGCGAAGCCGGTCGTTGCGTGGCGGCCTATCATCATGTCCTGGCGACCGAGCCGGACAATCTCGACCGGCTGGCTGAGGCTCAGCAGGCCTTGGAGGCTGTGGATGGCTGGAATCTGTCGACCCGGGTCGAGGCCACACTGTCCCGATTATCCTTGGACGGCGAGGCGCGTTTCGAGGCCCTGTCGGGCGGTCTGAAGCGGCGAGTTTTGCTGGCCCAGGCGCTGGTCACGAACCCAGACCTGCTCTTGCTCGATGAGCCCACCAACCACCTGGACATTGACAGTATTGCCTGGCTGGAGTCGTTCCTGTTGTCCTGGACGGGCACCTTGCTGTTCATCACCCATGACCGTGCGTTTCTGAAGCGGCTGGCCACGCGGATTATCGAGCTTGATCGTGGGCAACTGACGAGCTGGCCCGGTAGCTACGAGGATTATCTGCGACGCAAGGCCGAAGCCCTGGACGCCGAGGCTCAGCAGAACGCCCTGTTCGACAAAAAGCTGGCCCAGGAAGAGGCCTGGATCCGGCAGGGCATCAAGGCGCGACGCACACGCAATGAAGGGCGGGTCCGTGCGTTACAGGCGATGCGAGCCGAGTATCAGCAACGGCGCACGCGCCAGGGCACGGCGACGATCGCCGTCGAGGAGGCCGAACGAAGCGGCAAGCTGGTCACCGAAGTCGAGCAGCTGCGTTACGCCTACGGCGAACAGGTGATCGTCGATGGCCTGTCGACAACAATTATGCGGGGGGACAAGGTCGGCGTGCTGGGCCCCAATGGCGTCGGCAAAACCACACTGCTACGCCTCATGCTCGGGCAGTTGGCGCCCGATAGTGGTTCCGTGCGTCTGGGCACCAAGCTGGAGATCGCCCATTTCGATCAGCTGCGAGACCAGCTGAATCCCGACAAGACCGTGGTCGAGCATGTCGGCGAGGGTAAGGACAGCGTGACCATCGGCGGCAAGCCCCGGCATGTGATCAGCTACCTGGGCGATTTTCTGTTTCCCCCAGATCGAGCCCGTAGCCCGGTGCGGGTGCTGTCGGGGGGCGAGCGCAGCCGTTTGATGCTGGCCCGCCTGTTCTCCAAGCCCTCCAATCTGCTGATTCTCGATGAGCCCACCAACGACCTGGATGTCGAAACGCTGGAGTTGCTGGAGGAGCGGATTATCGAATACAGCGGCACGGTGCTGGTCGTGAGCCATGACCGCGCGTTCCTGGACAATGTTGTGACCCGTACGCTGGCATTTGAGGGCAACGGCAGGATTGGTGATTACGTGGGCGGATATGCGGATTGGTTGCGCCAGCGCCCCCAGCACAGGCCCGAGGCTGCCCGCGCAGCCACCCCTTCCGCACCAAAGAAGAGCGCGCCTGCCCGCAAGCGCAGCTACAAGGTGCAGCGTGAGCTAGAGGAATTGCCCGCCCGCATCGAGGCATTGGAGGCCCGGCAGGCGGAGCTGTCTGACGCGCTGGCCGATGCGTATGCCAACGATCCGGACGCTGTTGGCGACCTTCAGGCGCAGGCATCGGCCACCAGCGAGGAGCTCGACACGGCGTATGCGCGTTGGGAAGCGTTGGAGGATGACGCAGGCGGTTAGCGCCAAGTTGGTGCGACGGGCTTGACATTCGCCTGACCGGCGGGCTTGACCGTGAAATAACGGTTAAATAGTCTCCGTGGTCTTGGAATCCCACCATGGGGCTGTAGGCGACCGGCCTGCAGTCGGTCGGGAACTGACTCTGGGGAGAGCACATGTTCAAGCACGGCCTCGCGGCGACAGTCGTCGCCGCATTCTCTTTCGCCTCGTCTGCCGCACTGGCAGAAGAGCTCGGCAGCGGTACGCTGACACCGGACAATCCGGTCCTGACCATCGAGTCCGGACCACACAACACGTCCAACCCGTCTGCACAGGTCGAGCAGACCTGCAACGAGCAGCTCGTTTGCGATTTCTTCGATCTGACCGTCGATGTCTCGGAAGCTTGGCTGCTGGCCAATCCCAACGCGCGACTTCGCGTAACGGGTGGCTGGCCTGATCCGTCCAGCGATGCAGGCGGCCCATCGGCGACCGACTTCGACTTTTATCTGCGCAGCGCCACGGGTAGCGAGGTGGCGGGCACCACGGGCGCAACCTCCGCGAACCCCGAGATGATGCAGGTGGTTCCGACCCCCGGTTCCACCGACTACCGTGTCGTGATTGTGCCGTTCCTGGTGGCCGGTCAGACCGCGACCGTGCGTATGGAGCTCGATCCGGGTTCATCACCGTCCGGCGGTGGCGCCTCGGTCACCAAAGGTGGCCCCGCGATGGCGATCTACCGACCCAACAACGGGATGGCCGGCATTGCCGCACGCGAACCGACCATCGGGCTGGATCGCAATACGGACGAGGTGTTCTTCATGGCCGGCTTCGACCAGGCGCGTGTGTCTTTTGATGACAGCACCTCGCCGGCGACCGCCTTGTGGGAAGACGTGAGCGCGCCGATCCCGATTAACTTCACCAGCCTGGATCCGTTCATCACGGATGATCCGCACCCCTACGCGGATGGCAGCTACAACCCGACCATCTGGTTGTCGCACCTGCTGGGCGCGACGAGCATGATCGGCATTACCAGCGATCGCGGTGAGAGCTGGCTGCCGTCCCAAGGTGGTGGTGCACCCCACGGCGCGGATAACCAGTCCTTTGCCGCCGGCCCCTACCCTGACGGCATGCAGCCGCTGAGCGCGCTGTCCGACCGTGCGTTGTACTACTGCTCCCACAGCGTGGTGAATGCGTTCTGCTCGCGTTCGGATGATGGTGGCCTGACGTTCAACCCCAGCCGCGTGGCCTTCCCGCTGTTCGGTGTTGAGACCAGCGATTTGTGCAACAACCACGGTCATGTCCAGGTGGGGCCAGATGGCACCGTGTACCTGCCCATGAACAACACCTGTCAGGGCAGCCAGGGGGTGTCGATCTCGGTTGATGCTGGCAATACCTTCCATTTCGTGACCGTGCCGGACACGGTGCGTGGGCGCTGGGACAGCTACATCGCCATCGCCAATGATGGCGAGACGATTTACTACGCCTACGGTGAAGAGGGCGATGATCGTCCGATGGTGATCGTGGGTACGCTCGACAAGTCGAATCCCAGTGCGCCGACCATCCATTGGGAAGGCCCCGCAGTGGACGTTGGTGCGCCCTTCGGTCTGAAGAACATCGTGTTCCCGTCAATCATCGCGGGTGACCCGGACCGTGCCGCATTTGCGTTCCACGGCACGACCTTCGAGGGCGACTCCGGCAGCGTCAGCGAGATGCAGGGCGCCGTCTGGCACATGTATCTGGCCACCACCTACGACCGCGGCCAGAACTGGGAGGTGCAACAGCTGGAACCTGCCGATCCCACGCAGCGCAACTCGGTCTGTGACGCGGGTGCAGGCTGTGAGGATTCACCGCCGCACCGCAACTTGCTGGATTTCATGGACATCGAGATCGACAGCAAGGGCCGGATCATCATCGGCTACGCCGACGGTTGTACCGGGACGGCCTGTGTCGTGGACGGCACCATGAACTATGACGATGCGGCCGTCATCGCCCGGCAATCGGCGGGCAAGACGCTGTTGTCGGCATTCGACGGAACCCAGAATCAGATCTTCCCCGGAGCGCCCAGCCTGGAGGCTGCGCGCACGGCCGAGGGTGTGCTGCTGAACTGGAGCGAGCCGACGGCCGGCCAGTCGGCGATCACCGGCTACACGGTGGAACGCGCTTTGGAAGCAGGCGGCTTTGAGCAGCTGGCGACCACGACCGAGCGCCGCTATCTGGATACCGAGGTGACGGACCCGGATGCGGTCGTGACCTACCGGGTCTTCGCCTCCAACAGCCAGGGCATGGGAGCGGCAAGCAACGAGGTGTCTCCTGCCAGCCTGGCACCGGCTGTCTGCACGCTGCCGGGTGACACGGTGGCGACCGATGATTCGGGTGATAACGCCACCCCGGATCCGCAGTACGACATCGAGTCGCTGTCAGTGGCTACGGTCTACGCATCGACGGGTCCTTACAAGATCACCTTCACGCTCAAGGTGGCCGGCTTCGATAGCCCCCCGCTGCCGGATTCTGCCTGGTACGCTCGATTCATCGATCCATCGGGGATAGTGCGCGGCGTCCGGATGGTCACTGATGCCCTGGGTGAGGTTGCGTTCCAGAGCTATCTCGTGTCCGAGGACAATGACGGAGAGCGTCTGGGGCAGTTCGTCGACGGCACGCCGACACCCGCCGAGCCCGAGAGCAACTACAGTGACGACGGCACCATCACCCTGGTCATCGATGCCCAGAACATCGGCATTCCCGATGGCGGGCTGCTGAGTGACTTCCTGGTCGGCAGCTTCAAGGGTGTGACCACGCCGGTTCTGTCGTTCTCGCTCAACGGCGATGCCATGCCGAACGGGAATGCCGCAGGCTCCGGTGAGGACTACGACGTACCTACCCGTAACAGCTGTGCGCCCAATGCCGCACCGCTGGCGGCTCTGGCAGCATCGCCAGTGACAGGCGATGCACCGTTGTCGGTCACGCTGGATGCCACCGGGTCGTCAGATGCCGACGGTTCCATCGTCAGCTACGCGTTCACGCCGGGTGATGGGTCGCCGACAGTGACCAACACCACCGGCACGCTGACGCATAGCTACGACGTGGGCACCTGGCAGGCTGAGGTCGTGGTGACCGACGACCTGGGGGCCATGAGCACGAATCCCGCGGTCGCGCAGATCACGGTGTCGGATGGGTCGGGCGGCGGCAACACGGCCGGTCCGGGTTCGACCATCGATGCCGTGCTGGCGGTGAGTGGCGACGGGTCTGAAGCAGAGGACGAAGCGGTGAACGGGGATGCCGAGACGGTGTTCACCTTCGATGCCAGCGACTCGGGCTATACCGATGCCGTGGGCAGCGACCTGCGCTACACCTTCGTGTTTGGTGACGAGGCCTCCGAAGAAGAGTTCGCCCCGGCCACCAGCGACCCGATTGCGACGCATCGCTACAGTGCCGCCGGTACGTACACCGCGTATGTGATTGTCAGCGATGCCTTTGGCAACAGCGATACGTCGAACAGCGTGACCATCACCACGACGATCACGATTACCGTCGAGGGTGACAACGGCACGGTGGCGCAGCTGACGGTCGACGAGACCTCGGGGCCGGCGCCGCTGCGTGTGGCCTTCGATGGCTCGCGGTCGTTTACCAGTGACGGCAAGACCATCACCGAGTACTGCTTCGACTTCGATGACGGTGAGGCTCCGCAGTGCGGAACCGAAGCCACGGCCGTGTACGTTTACACCCGGCCGGGCAGCTACGAGCCCAGCCTGACGGTCACGGCCAGCGATGAATCCACCGCGACGGCCAAGGCGACGGTGAGCGTGGGTGGTACGGGCAGCAATCCCGGTACGCCCAGCCAGCCGGCGGCTTCCACGGGGGGCGGTTCAGGTGCCCTGGGCGGTTTGTTGCTGCTGCCGCTGCTGGGCTTCGGTCTGGCCCGCCGCCGCAGCTAGTCCCCGCTGATGCGGTCCTGTGGCAGCGATGCCGCAGGGTCGCTTGTCATACAACGCCTCGCCGGGGTTCTCGGCGGGGCGTTTTTGTTGGCGGGGTCTGGCCAGCCTTCAGCACCATCCGCCAGCCACAACCTCCCATCGGGTGCCGTACGCGGTGGCTACGGACCGTCATGTTGGTGTCATTTCTCGGGGTGAGGTCGCCAGCGGGGAGCCGGCCTTTGCGTTGGGCAAACTTTGATTTGGCACAAGAGTTGTTTAACGTGCCCTTCACATCTTGGCTTTACATCCCACTGGGGGGATTCATGTCCATGTTTGAGAGCGCCCGATCTCGGGTGCTGATCGCTGGTATTGCTTCGACTTGTTCGCTGTCCGCTTTGGCGCAGCAGTCCGGTCCCACGGCCTGCGACATCGCGTTTGGTGCCGTCGAATCCGGGGCAGTGGCGGCGGCCATTGATCCTGCACTTCAGCCTGGCAAGTTCCAGCGCATTGTTCTGACCTTCGCTGACGCGGCGGCCCGAGATGCAGCGCTAGAACGTGTTCGCTTGGCGAATTTTCTTCCTGTTGATGTTGCGCGTGATGCCTATGCGATGCGCCATCTGAATTTCGTCGTGTTACCAGCACTGACGGTGTCAACGGACCTCCTGGACCAGCTTGCAGCGCTGGGCCGAGACCTGGGACTGATTTCGGTCTCGACTGACCCGGAAGTCCGGTCGCTGATTGATTCGACCGGTCCGCTCATCGGTGTCAACGCTGCACGGGCAGCCTTCGGCGAGGGCAAGGAGCCGGCTGGCTACACCGTGACGGGGGATGGAATCGGTGTCGCCGTACTGGATACCGGCTGGGACAAGACGCAGGGCGACTTCGAACATCTGGAGACCTTCGGCAACGTGCGAATGGTCGGGCCGCAGGCCATTGAGTTCGTCCCGCCAGTCGAGAACTCCGAGACCAACCAGGGTCACGGCACACACATTGTTGGGACCATCGCTGGCAACGGTGCGCAGTCTGACGGCCGCATCGTCGGTCTGGCCCCGCAGGTCAACATGCTGTCGGTTGCGGTGGATGCGGGTGCCAGCTATGCATTCCTGCTGGATGGCTTCGACTACGTCCTGGAAGTGCAGGACGACTACAACATCCGCGTGACCAACCACTCCTATGGCCCTGCGGTTGGTAGTGCGTTCCGTTTTGACCCCTCGACGGCTTCCAGTCAGGCGATTCGTGCGTTCTATCAGGCCGGGATTATTCCGGTATTCGCCGCCGGTAATGCCGGTCCCGATGAGGACACCATCAGTGCGGATGCTCAGAACCCTTGCGCAATCGGCGTGGCCGCCGGTACGCGGGCACTGACACTGACTGATTTCTCCTCGCGAGGACGTTCCGACAACGCCATCGCAGGGCCCGATATCACCGCTCCGGGCGATGCCATCACCGCTAGCCGAGCAATCAACGGGTTCACGTCGACCAGCATTCCCGATCTGGACAATCCGGCGTACGCGACCATTTCCGGAACCTCGATGGCCGCACCGCATGTCGTGGCGTCGATCGCGCTGATTCTGGAGGCAGATGAATCGCTGAGCTTCGAGGACGTCTACGAGCTCATCACGTCGACGGCTACTCCCATGAAGCGGGCGGACCAAACCGCCTACGAGCCGTTTGAGGTCGGTTTCGGGTACATCGATACAGCGGCTGCGATCGCCAAACTGCTGGGTGAACAGAAGCCGGAACGACTGCAGCCGGTGGAATGCCCGGCCCCCGGAGAGTCTTCGGTGATCAATTTCGCGGCGACGGCCGCCGCCGTGTACTCGACGCCGGCGGTGAGTTTCAGCCCGAGCGGCTTTGAGGACAGCATTTACCAGTTCCTGCTGGAACCAAGCTGCGCCCTGGCTTCCATGACCGTCGAGATCGAGTGGTCCGCTACGCTTCCAGAGGATATCGATCTGGAACTCATCGGCCCCGAGGGCGGTGTGATCGGTGCTTCCACCAATCGTCAGCTTGAAGAGGGTGCCGAGCCCTCCGAGGCGGTGACCATCGAGAGTGCCGGCGGCGGGCTTTATACCAGTCGTGTCTTTGGCTACCGCAACAACAACCTCCCGTACACGGGCACGGTGACCTTGGTTGCCGAGCAGAACATCAACACGGCGCCGGTGGCCGCGTTGTCAGTACCGGCAACAGCGGGTGTGGATGAAGAGATCACGGTCTCTGCCGCCGCATCTTCCGATCCTGACGGCGATGCGTTGAACTACCAGTTCGATCTGGGTGACGGAACCCAGACGACGGTCTCTACCAGCCCCACGGTGACGCATCGCTATGCGACGGCGGGTGACTACGTTGTGACAGTGACGGTCAGCGATGCGTCGGGTGCGACGGATTCCGCCAGCCAGACGATCACGGTGGCGGAAGACGGCGGCGGCAACACGGCCGGCCCGGGCTCCACCATCGATGCTGTGCTGGCGGTGAGCGGCGACGGAGCTGAATCGGACGGCGACGCGGTGAACGGGGATGCCGAGACGGTGTTCACCTTCGACGCCAGTGACTCGGGCTATACCGATGCCGAAGGTAGCGACCTGTACTACACCTTCGTGTTTGGTGACGAGGCCTCCGAGGAGGAATACGCCTCGACCACCAGCGACCCGATTGCCACGCACAGCTACGGCGCGGCCGGAACGTATGAGGCCTACGTCATCGTCAGCGACGCCTTCGGCAACAGCGATACGTCCAACACGGTGACCATCACCACGACGATCACGATTACCGTCGAGGGCGACAACGGCACGGTGGCCCAGCTGACGGTCGACGAGACTTCGGGGACGGCGCCGCTGCAGGTGGTCTTCGACGGCTCGCAGTCGTTTACCAGCGAAGGCGAAACCATCACCGAGTACTGCTTCGACTTCGATGACGGTGAGGCCCCGCAGTGTGGGACCGAAGACACGGCGACCTACGTATACACCCGACCGGGTAGCTACGAGCCCAGCCTGACGGTCACGGCCAGTGACGAATCCACCGCGACGGCCAAGGCGACGGTGAGCGTGGGCGGGACGGGCAGCAACCCCGGTACGCCCAGCCAGCCGGCGGCTTCCACGGGTGGCGGCTCAGGTGCCCTGGGCGGTTTGTTGCTGCTGCCGCTG
>NZ_QEQK01000022.1 GCF_003151135.1 Abyssibacter profundi | reverse complement strand
GCTGTTTGAGCCCGCGCAGCGGGCGAGTTTCCGACCCGCCCGTCGCCGGCGAGCATCGCAGGGCAGTCGTCGCGCCGCAGGCGCGCCGACCTGAGCAGTGGCATCCGCCCTTTTCCGCCCCTTTTGGGCGCGCAAAAGGGGCTCGGCCGTCAGGCCGAAACAACATTGCGAATCGCTGTCTGCACGCTGCGACCTGTAACCAGAGCGATTCCGTTCGCCACGGAACACACCAATGTCGGGCTTTCATCGCAAGCAGGTTTCGCCCTGTCGGGCGAGCCGATTTTCTTTGCGCGCCCAAAGAAAACCGGCGAAAAGAAACGGCGCCCGATCACGTGGCCCGCCGCCTGCTCGGCGGCGGGTGCCCTGCGCTTCTCGCAGCCGGCGGGCGTTGCAGACGGGCCATCCTGGCCCGACTGCAACGGCTTCGGCATCCCTGCCTCGCTCGGCGCTGCGCGCCGACGGGTCCACCGCCTGCTGCGATGCTCGGCCACGTGACACGGGTTGGGATCCACCCTGAGCCTGGGCCGTGATAGGCGGGCCGTTGCGATGCTGAAACGCAACGCGACCAATGGCCGAGCCCCTATCGCACGCCCGAAACGGGCGTAGCCCACTGCTCAGGCCGTCGCGCCCACGGCACGACGACTGCACTGCGATGTTTGCCACTGTGAGTTGCGCGGCTGGGCTAGGCACAGGCCCTTAATCCGGCGTGACATGGAGTCGAACCCCGTGCCACGTGGCTGAGCAAAGAAAATCAGCTCGCCCGGCAGGCCGAAACCTGCCCGGTGGCTGCGACATGGCACAACGAGCGCTACCCCCGTTAATCCCTGACGCTCACTCGTGCCGTCGCCGCCGCGCTCGCGGACCCCAGGCTGAGCGCACAGGCATCCGGTCGCCGGGTGGTCATGTCACTAGGCACTGGGCGCAGGGTGGGCCAGTGAGGGCCGCCCGTGGTGCTGATGCCCCCGCCAATCTGGTCTGCCACACAAAATTCACAAAAAAATTCACTCCGGGCTCTTGAAAGCCACCCCCCGGTCCCCAGTTTTGGCAGCCAACAAGGTCGAGTGCTAATTCGCGAGTGTTCGCGGCGCCCGACCTGTCCCGGCCGGGCCAGGGGATTGGCCCTTCAAATCGACATCGTTATCGACACATTGGGAGGCAGTCAGCCATGAATATTCGTCCCTTGCAGGATCGCGTGGTGATCAAGCGCCTTGAAGAGGAGCGCACATCACCGGGCGGCATCGTGATCCCTGACTCGGCAACTGAAAAGCCGATCAAGGGTGAAGTCATTGCGGTTGGCAATGGCAAGAAGCTGGAATCCGGCACCGTCCAGGCTCTGGACGTCAAGGTTGGCGACAAGGTCCTGTTCGGCAAGTACTCCGGTACCGAAGTGAAGCTGGACGGCGACGAAGTCGTTGTCATGCGTGAGGACGACATCATGGCGGTGCTGGAGGCCTAAGCCCCGCACGCCGGATTGTCGATCTCTACCTATTCGTCAGAACCTCATTAGTTAAGGAGCTATCAACATGGCTGCCAAGGAAATTCATTACAGTGACGACGCCCGTCAGCAGCTGCTGAAAGGCGTGAACGCGCTGGCCAATGCCGTCAAGGTCACCCTGGGTCCTAAGGGCCGCAACGTGGTCCTCGAGAAGAGCTTCGGCTCGCCGACGGTCACCAAGGACGGCGTGTCCGTGGCCAAGGAAATCGAACTGGAAGACAAGTTCCAGAACATGGGCGCCCAGATGGTCAAGGAAGTGGCTTCCAAGACCTCGGATGTTGCCGGTGACGGCACCACCACCGCCACGGTGCTGGCCCAGGCCATCCTGCGCGAAGGCATCAAGAGCGTGTCTGCTGGCCTCAACCCGATGGACCTGAAGCGCGGCATCGACAAGGCTGTGGAAGCCGCCGTCGAAGAGCTGAAGAGCCTGTCCAAGCCCTGCGATGACAACAAGGCCATCGCACAGGTGGGCACCATCTCCGCCAACTCCGACAATGCCATCGGCGAGATCATTGCCGAAGCCATGGAGAAGGTGGGCAAGGAAGGCGTGATCACCGTTGAAGAAGGCTCGGGCCTGGCCAACGAGCTGGATGTCGTTGAAGGCATGCAGTTTGACCGTGGCTACCTGTCGCCGTACTTCGTCAACAACCAGCAGTCGATGACGGCCGAGCTGGAAAACCCCTACATCCTGCTGCACGACAAGAAGGTCTCGAACATCCGCGACCTGCTGCCCGTGCTGGAGGCTGTGGCCAAGTCCTCGCGTCCGCTGCTGATCATCGCCGAAGACGTTGAAGGCGAAGCCCTGGCCACCCTGGTGGTCAACACCATCCGCGGGATCGTGAAGGTCGCCGCCGTCAAGGCGCCGGGCTTCGGTGATCGTCGCAAGGCCATGCTCGAAGACATCGCCATCCTGACGGGCGGCACGGTCATCTCCGAAGAGACCGGCATGAGCCTGGAGAAGGTCACGCTGGAAGAGCTGGGCGAAGCCAAGAAGGTTCAGGTCTCCAAGGAAAACACCACGGTGATCGATGGCGCCGGCCAGACCGACAACATCAAGGGCCGTATCGAGACCATCCGCAAGCAGATCGAAGACGCCACCAGCGACTACGATCGTGAAAAGCTGCAGGAGCGCGTTGCCAAGCTGGCTGGCGGTGTTGCCGTCATCAAGGTCGGTGCTGCCACCGAAACCGAGATGAAAGAGAAGAAGGCCCGCGTCGAAGACGCTCTGCACGCCACGCGTGCGGCGGTGGAAGAAGGCGTGGTACCTGGTGGTGGTGTCGCCCTGGTGCGTGCCATTGCGGCGATCGAGAAGGTCAAGGGCGACAATGCCGATCAGGATGCGGGCATCCGCATCCTCAAGCGTGCCATTGAAGAGCCGCTGCGCCAGATCGTCAGCAACGCCGGTGGCGAGGCCAGCGTGATCCTCAACGCCGTCAAGAGCGAGTCCGGCAACTACGGCTACAACGCCGGCACGGGCGAGTTCGGCGACATGATCGCCATGGGCATCCTGGACCCGACCAAGGTGACGCGCAGCGCGCTGCAGCACGCCGCCTCGGTCTCCGGTCTGATGCTGACCACCGAAGCCATGGTTGCGGAGCTTCCGAAGGAAGAGCCGCCGATGCCGGCGGGTGGTGATATGGGTGGCATGGGCGGCATGATGTAAGCACGCTCCATCACCCAGATGGATGAAAAAGCCCCGCTTCGGCGGGGCTTTTTCGTATGAAATTCATCTATTCTTCACTCCGTTGAGACCTGTATCTCGGCCGGTGGGCGGACAAGTCTTGAAGCTTTGTCGTCAAGCGACGACAGTTACAGGTTCAGCGCGGAGTGAACATTGCAATGAATTCTCGAAACCGGCGGTTACTCGCCTTTATCTGCTCGCTGGCGCTACCCGCGTCCGCGATGGCTGACGATGCCGCGCTGGATCTGCCCCCGCCGGCTGCCAGCACGACGGCGAGCACGTCCGTTGCATCCAAGTCCGCTGCCGACGAGTCACAGGCCGAGGGTGATGTGGACGCGGCGCAGCCTGCGGGACCCGAGGAACAAGCCGTCGCTCAAGACAATGCGATGGACAGCGCCAAGCCTGACGGCGAAGTCGCAACCACCACGGACACGGCCGCGCAAGAGGCGACGACGGAAGCCGCGGAGCAGGCTGCGCCAGCAGTTGCCGGCGATCCGCTATTCGCACCTCCAGCCAAGCAGACAATCGCCGCGTCCAACCCAGAACTGCCCCCTGTGGAAGAGGCCGGTCAGGGCGTTGTGGCCGAAGCGGGTGTCGATGCCGCGTCCGCAGTCAGTCAGCCCTCCGCCCAGGGTGGAGAGGACCTCGCTTTCGCAGAACGCCTGCGGCTGGGTTACGCCGATGCCCAGCATGTCATGGGCCGGCGGCACGAACTGGGTGAGGGAATGCCGGTGGATTTAACCGCCGCTCTGGATTTCTATTTCAAGTCGGCGTCCCAGGGCTACGCCGAAGCGCAAAGCGATCTTGGACGCTTTTACGCCGAAGGTATCGGCATCCGTGCGGATATCAGTCTGGCGTTCGACTGGTTCCTACAGGCCGCTGAACAGGGCCTGGCCGAGGCGCAGTTCAACACCGCGCTGATCCTGCAGAAGGGCCTGTTAGGCGAAGCCAAGCCGGCCGCAGCGGCCGACTGGTACTGGAAGGCCGCCAGCCAGGGCCACGATGGCGCCATCGTCAACCTCAGCAACATGTATCTCAATGGCGACGGCATTGATCAGAATGTCGATTACGCCTACGAGTTGCTGCGTGACGCAGCCGAGCAGGGCAACGCCGCCGGGCAGCTCAACCTCGCGCGCCTGCTCATCTACAACGGCTACGAGGCGCCACGTGATCACGATGTGGATGCATTGCTCACCGGTGCAATGGACGCCTACCCGGCGGAAGCCGGCCTGTTGCTCGGTATTGCGCGTCAATCCGGGGTCGGAGTGACACAGGATCTGGCAGCGGCTGCCCAGGCCTACGGCGTGGCGGCTGAGGCCGGTGATCCCGAAGCGGCCTATGAGCTGGGCGAGATGCTGCTGCGTGGTGAGGGCGTCGAGCAGGATGTGCCGGCGTCGGTCCCGATGTTCGAGCAGGCCGCAGCGGGCGATATTCCCGAGGCGAATTTCCGCCTGGGCGCGCTCTACGCCAGTGGCAAGGGCATCGAACGGGATCTGAAGGCGGCGCGTGAGGCCTATACCGCGGCGGCTGAGGCCGGACTGGTCCCGGCCCAGTACAACCTCGGCTTGATGCTCACCCGCATGCGCAAACCCGACGCCGAGGCCGAGAGTGTGCGGTGGTTTAAACAGGCGGCACAGGCAGAGCACGTCAATTCGATGTACCAGCTGGGTTTGGCGTACCAGATGGGTGCAGGCATCGAGCGCGACACGGATCAGGCCGCGTACTGGTATGACCGGGCGGCCGACGCCGGGCACGTGAGCGCCTTGTACAACATGGCATTGCTGTTCCTGGGCGGCGAAGTCGCTGATGCGGGCGCAGCCCAGGCTGTCTCGCTGCTCAAGCAGGCCCAGGCGCAAGACCACGTGGGCGCCACATTGGTGCTTGCCGGTCTTTATGCCGAGGGTGAAGGCGTGGCCCAGGACCTGGGGCAGGCGCGCGCGCTTTACAAGTTGGTGGCCGAGCAGGGGCATAGCGACGCCCAGTTCCGGCTGGCGCAGCTACTGGACGAGCCCGAGGACGGCCAGGCTGATCCCGGGCAAGCGGTCAAGCTGTATAGCGCCGCCGCTGAGCAGGGACACATGCCCGCGCAGGTCTATCTGGCGCTGCTGCTGGAAGACGGGCGAGAGGGCGTGGCCGCCAATGCCCCGGCCGCTTTGTCCTGGCTGCAACTGGCGGCTGAGAAGAACTACGCAGCCGCCCAATATCACCTGGGTCGCTTTTACGAGCAGGGAATCGGCGCCGAAAAGAATATGGAGCTGGCGCAGACCTGGTATAGCCGTGCGGCGAAGGCTGGGGACGACCAGGCGGCGCATGCAATGGAGCGACTGGCCCTGGCGGACCGATAGCCCGACGCTTCCCGGCTGCACGCCGACCTGGCGCCGCGCCGTTGCGTGATTCTGGTAGCGTTGCTCGCCCGATCAAGCTGGAAGACTTCGGAAAGCCTGGAGCCAAGCCGACTGCGGGTGTCCTCCTACGCGAGCTTGGCCTTGCGCGCGGACCCTGATCGCGTCGCTGTCCGGTGGTTTTCCGCACCCGAGAGCCATGACTGATATCGCTGTGACTGCGGGGCCCTTTCTTTCCAGGGAAAGCGCCCACTGGGACGATCTGGCTGCGTTCTGCAATGCCAGCGTGACCGCGACACGCGCCGCAGAAGAACTCGAGGCCCAGCACGCCGCCCAGGGCAATTGGTTCGCGGCCCTGCGCTGCGCCCGCCGTCGCTTACTGGCTGCGATTGCGCTGCGTAATCTCGACGGCCGGGATGATGGCTGGGCCAGTCTGTCTGCATTGTCAGCGGTGGCCGACACCCTGATTGCGGCCGCACTGGATGAGGCGCATGACCACGTGGCGTCACGCCACGGCGCCTTATCCACTCCCGAGGGTGCGCCCGCGAGGTTGGCGGTGCTGGCCATGGGTAAGTTGGGTGGGGGGGAACTGAACTTCTCATCCGATGTGGATTTGATCTTCGTTCACGGTCCGGCTGAATCCGCCAGTCAAGGAGCGCGTGCGCTTGATGCGGCGACCTACTTTGCCCGCGTTGCCCAGCGCCTGATTGCGCAACTGGCGGATGTCACGCCGGAGGGCATCGTGTACCGGGTCGATACCCGGCTGCGACCGTTCGGGCGGTCAGGGCCGATTGCGGTCTCGGCACCGGCGCTGGAGCACTACTACGAAGCCCACGGTCGTGCCTGGGAGCGCTATGCCTTGATGAAGGCGCGCTGGGTGGGCCAGGCGCCCGGCTGGGCGCATACGCTGCTTGTGCATCTGCAGCCGTTTGTTTATCGCCGCTATCTGGATTTCGGCGCCTTCGCCTCGTTGCGACGGGTGAAGGCAGATATTGCCGCCGATGTCGCGCGGACGACCGGAGATCTCGACATCAAACGCGGTGCCGGGGGAATTCGCGAAGCCGAGTTCATCCTGCAGGCCCTGCAGCTTGTCCATGGCGGCACCGACACCGGCCTGCGTCACGCCGCATGGCGGCCTGCATTGCAGGCTGCGGTCGAGGCTGGCCACCTCAGCGAGGATGACGGCTCCGCGCTGGAGGCGGCCTATTTATTCCTGCGCCAGTTCGAGAACCGCCTGCAGATGTGGAGCGATGCGCAGTGGCATGCCGTGCCGAATGATCCGGAGATTCGCGCCGCACTGGCCACGGCCTTCCATCAGCCCGACTGGGCGGCGCTGGAAGCCCAACTGGATCAGCATCGCGAGCGTGTGCACGACATGTTCGAAGCCATTGTCGGTACGGCCGAGGACGACGAAACACCGGATGCCGCCTGCTGGCAACGCGCCGAGTCGGCGGCTGGCCAGCAACGTATGACCGATGCGGGGTTGGAGCAGCCTGAGCGCATCGGCGAGTTGGTCCGCGCACTGCGCGAAAGCGATCGTTACAGCGATGCGGCCGAGACCCGGCTTCAACGCATCTGGCCAGCCTGCCTGGAGCACCTGTCCGGTTGTTCCGAGCCGGATGAGGTTGCCCGCAGGTTGTTGTCGATACTCGAAGCATTGGTCGGCCGGACCAATTACCTGGCACTGCTGGATGAGCGTCCGGTTGCGCTCGAGCACCTGATTCGGCTCGCCGAAGGCAGTCCCTGGGTGGTGCGCCAAATCGTCGCGGCGCCGGGGCTGCTGGATGAGTTGCTAGACCCCCGGCTGCTTGCCGAGCCGCCGGGCCGCCAGGCGCTGCAAACCCTGGTGGCCGATGCCGTGAACCGCGCGGCTGATGATGAGGCTCGTCTGGACGGGCTGCGACAGTTTCAGCAGGGCCAGATGCTGCGTGTGGCGGCGGCCGAGATCAGCGGGGCGCTGCCATTGATGCGCGTCTCCGATCACCTCAGCTGGATCGCCGAGGCAACCCTTGTCCAGGCGTTGGAGTGCTCACGCCAGGACATGGTCGAGCGCCATGGTGAGCTGCCGCCCGACGCGGGGCTGGCGATTGTCGCCTACGGCAAGCTGGGCGGCATCGAACTGAATTACGGATCGGACCTGGACTTGGTCTTTCTGCACCGTGGGCAGGGAGACAGCGACGGCCGGCGGTCTCTGGATGTCACCCAGTACGCCATTCGCTGGGTGCAGCGTCTCATCCATTGGGTCACGACCCAGACCGGGGCAGGGCGCGCCTACGAGATCGATACGCGCCTGCGGCCCAGCGGGCGGTCCGGTCTGCTGGTCACCTCCATCCAGGCCTTTCAAAACTATCAGCAAACCCAGGCCTGGACCTGGGAGCATCAGGCGCTATGCCGCGCCCGTGTGGTCGCCGGCGACCCGGTGCTGGCCGAGGCGTTCACGGCGATTCGTCGCGAAACCCTGTCGCGGCCGCGCGATGTCGATGCGTTGCGCAGCGCCGTTGTCGATATGCGCGAGCGCCTGCGCAAGGAATGGTTGCGGCCCGAGCCCGGCATCTTTGACCTCAAGCAGTCGCCGGGCGGCATGATGGATTTGGAGTTCCTGGTGCAATACCTGCTGTTGCGCCACGCGCCGGAGCAGCCGGCTGTCGTCGATTGGTCGGACAACGTCCGGCAACTCGACGCGCTGGCACGCATGGGGGTCATCGAAGCGCAGGCTGCTGAGGCGTTGACCGCGGCCTACCTGGATATTCGCTCCCGCATGCACCGCAAGGTATTGGCCGATCGCAAGCCCGAGGAGCCCGAAACCGCGATGGTCGAGCACGCCGACTGCGTGCGCCATCACTGGAGTGCATGGCTCGGATGATCTAATCGCGAATGTCGTTGCGCAGTCGGTGGATTGCGACTAACGGATTTCTGCGTTCGATCCGCTGCAGGATGAAGGGCAATATGTCGGAAGATTCGCTCTGCCATCGTGCATGACCTTGAGTCACCTGTTCATGGGCTCGTTGGCCGCAGCCGGCCCCAGCGGCTAGTTCAATCTGCTTGGGCGTCTCAGGTTCGTAGAGCAGGCCGGTGTCTTCGTGTGTGATGTATTCGTTCATCGTGGGCCTATTCGCCGCGATGACGCACTGGCCTCGCGCCATGGCTTCAAGCACTGGAAGCCCGATTCCCTCAATGAGTCTGGGTGCAATGACGTGCGTAGCGGGTTCCACGAGTTCTCGATATTTCTCGGGCTCCAGCCAGCCGTGAACTTCTCGAATTGGCCAACGACGGTAGGCGTCTTTCGGCAAATGAAGTACTGGCTGGCCTGGATCTGGTGCATGTCGGATGATCAGTTCAGCGATTGTCTGCTCGCCTATCAGCGACTCGACGAGTGGCAAACTGATGTCGGCATGGCGGTACCACCAAAGCACGGTAGGCGCTGGGCCCCGACTTGGAATTAGTTTTAGGGCCGGTGGGTAGTAGCGCAAGCGCAAGCAAGCTAGCCCTGCTGCTTCTGCTAACTCTTCTATCTCTCCGCTGAAACTGATGATCTTCAACCCGAATGGTCGCAATTTTTGCCAGCGCTTCGACCGAGTCGAGATATCGTCGCGCATGGGTACCCAGGTAAGGTTTCGGCACCGCAGCCGGGCAAGGAGTGCCCGTTGTGGACGAATCTGGAAGAAAACCACCGCATCAGCATTGACAGCATTGATAGCGCGCGCGGTCACCGGCGGGCCACCATTCCATTGTTGATCGTGCAGAACGGTGAGTTCGGCGCCCCGACCCAGCAGGTCGAGCAGGAAGCGATTGCTTGCAGTGGTCTTGTGGTAGCTATGGTCCACAAGACAGAGATGTGGACGACTGTTCGCGGTGGGTTCAGCCACGGCGGAGAGCCCAACGGCGACGTGGCATTTTGGCGAGCTTGACGTGGGTGCCCTTGAGCAGAATCCGTTGTGCTGCACGTCGTGTACTGCCACTACACCGATGCGCCGGATCTGCTTTGATCTGCGCGCGAAGTTCTCGTAACCGCGACCAGCGACTTCGTTGACCATCTGCCATGAGCTTCGCGAGATAAAGTTGCCAGCGCTTGTCTCGAAGCGGTTGCTCAATCAGAGGATGCCAACGTGTATAGGCCGGGTTGGCGCGTAGTCGCGCCAACGCGCAAACGTGGTCGGCTAGAAACTTGGGCTGTTCACCGACTGTTTTCGAAGCTGGGTGCAAACGGAAGCGTGCGAGAATCTGCGGTGTGTACTCGACCAAGGGTTGCTGTGCCAGCAGGCGCAGCAGCATGTCGAAATCAAACTTATAGTGTAAGTCTGTCGCCAATGGGCCGATTGCTGCGAGGCACTTTCTTCGAATCCAGATCGATGGCTGATGAAAAAGTACATCCCCCCCCGCGCCATGTCGAACCATCTCTTCAAAGCAAAGTCCGCGAGCGTGAATCACTCGTGTTCGGCCTTGCGGGTCGAAATCTTCCGTGGCCCCCGCCACCACGTCGGCTCTCGCGCCGAGACGAGCCACGGTGGCCAGTGCGCCTGGTGTTAGTAAGTCATCGGCATTAAGCCAGTTGACGAACTCTCCCGTCGCTAGTTGCAGTCCTTTGTTAATTGCATCTGCCTGTCCATCATCCGGCTCGGATACAAAATGACTAATCCAAGGTGCATAGTGCTGTGCAATTGTTCTTGTCTCATCTGTGCTACCCCCGTCAATGAGGATCAGCTCTAGATTTGACCAGTTCTGTGCAATTACGGAGCGAATCGTTTCTTCTAAATACCGGCCTGCCTGATATGCCGGGGTGACCAAAGATAGTCGCATTTGAGAGGAAATATCCTCTGTGCCGACTGGTGCCGATTCCACGACCCATGGCCAAACTTTCGGATAATTGGCTTTTAGTGGCGCCGGAAGGGAGAGAGAACCTTTCAATTTTCGTACATGCCGTAATTAACTTGAAGAATGTCAGGAACCTTTCCCGGATTGCCCTCGGTGACTATCTCATGCCCCTGAAGTTTGGATAGCGGGGGCTGAGACTGCCTGTTGGATCATTCTCTCGTGATCTGCCTGAGTCAGCCCGTGCATGCGCATCGCTACCTTATCGTAGAGGCCTCGGTCTACTCGCCGCATGGTCTTTCGATAACGCTTCGGATCGATCGACTTCTCAGTGAGCATGTGAATCAAGCCCTGGCTGTAGAAGTTAAGCCCGTGATGAACCGCGATCGTTTCCATCGTCTTGCGTGTAAAAAACGAGATGTGTTGCCCAGTCGATTGAGCCAAGTACCACCAGTGTTTGCGTGGCTTTGGTGGTGCGTATAGCTCGGTTGAAAAAATCAGCGTTTTCGTACGACTCCGAGAGAGCGAATCCTTGATGAATTCCATTGGATTAACCATATGCTCGAGGGCCTCAAACGCTGTAACAGCCTCGAAATCCGAAGCTGCAGGCGCAACTTCAAAGCCAGCAGCCATAACGTTCTCGCAGTACGGATCCTCCCACCAAAAATCGAACCCTGTGTCGCGCATCAGGCGAGTTAGAAGGCCTGTACCGCCCGCTGTGTCCAAGAATCGACCGTCCGGTTCGAAAAAAGCATCCAACACACATGCTAGGTGCCGGGCAATCTGAAGGTTTCTCACTACCAAGCCTGTGTCCGAGCGAGCAATCGCCGAGGAGTAGGCCTCATTAAGCCAGGTGGGGTTCTGGGTGCGTAAAAAGCCGCAATCAGCGCACTGGAAGTAGGTCACTTGATGGCGTTGGAGGACACAACCTTTGAAGATTGGTTGCATCGAGGTAGAGCAAACACAGCATTTCTCTTCGGACATGTTTGTCAGGTAACCCCGGGTAAGGATGGACTCCAAGCTGCTCTGGTGTAAAAAGCAAATCGCTCATGACTCGAGCTCAAGGGGGCGCGCATTGGCAGCTGAGTTCTTTCTAACCAAGGATTCAGCATTGCCGAGCGCGCTAGGGTATCTTTTCACACACTGGATTTCCGACCAACCCCCTAGATGAGCCCGCAGGACCTGACACTCGTCATCCCGACGCATAATCGATGCAGCGCCTTGCTGCATGCGGTGGAGTCTGTCCGGACGCAGCAGCCGGCCGTCGCCGAGGTGATTGTTGTCTGTGATCATTGTGATGACGGCAGCTCAGAGGCGCTTCGCGCATTACACCATCCGACTCTGCGTGTTATTGAGCGTCAGACCGGCAGGCCGGGCGCCTCAGCGGCGCGAAACGCGGGGGTTGCTGCTGCGACCACCCCCTGGGTGATGTTTCTGGATGATGATGATGGCCTTCGCGAGGGTGCAATACGGGCGGTCACTGAGTCGATGGGTCGGGCGTCGGATGCCGATTGGTTCTGGGGGGCGCGTCGCTGGCTGAACGACAATGGTGAGCCAATCAAGATCGAACGATCCGATGACTGTCGTATCGATCCTGCCGCGTCGTCAGAGATAGAACACTGCGCCGCCGCGCAAGCTGCTTCCAGTGCTGGATTTGGCGTGCGGTCCTCGGTCTTACTCGACATCGGCGGTTTCGATGACGCCTTGCGTGTCTCGGAGGACCGGGATCTTGTCTACCGACTGCTCCAGAGAGGTCACGTCGGTCAGCGCGTTGGCCATTGCCTTGTGAATCACCATGTTCACTCCGGCGAGAGGTTGAGCGATACCGGGGACGCAGAATTATTTAATGCCTGCGAACAACGCGTCATCGAGAAGAATCGCGAGTACCTGTCACAGCACCCAGATGTCCTGGCGATGCACCTGCACCGCGTGGCGTCCAAGCAACGGCATGGTGGCGACATGGCCGCAGCCCGGAACACCGTGCGGCAGATTCTCGAGGTTAAACCCTTGGACTGGAAAGCCTGGCGGCGGCGGCTCACTTGGTGAGGTAGGCTGAAACTCCTGGGGTTTTTCCTTGCCTGTTGCGCTCTATAGGCAAGATGTCCTGCGGGGACACCCAGGTCAGTCGACGTGATGGGAAGCAATCGATGTTAAGCCGCTTCTAACTCAATTTTGATGCGATAGCCGACTGCCTGGGCCGCCTTGCTTAGCGATTCGAGTGTCAGGCTGGTATCCGTCTCATCCAGGATACGGTTGAGCTGGCTTCGGCTTGTACGCATGCGCTCGGCCATGGCTGTCTTCCCAAGGCCGCGAGCTATTCGTGCCTCCTCAAGCTGCCAGGCGATGACGCGTTTGAGCGCAATGGCTGTCACCTCCTCCAGCAGTGCTTCCTCTGCCAGGAAGTCATCAAAATCTGACCCGACATGCTGGTTATGTTTCGTCATTGAGCACCTCGCGCTTGCGCGTCTTCGCGACTTTCAAATCATGCTTCGGCGTCTTGTCCGACTTCTTGATAAAGCCATGGAGCAACACCATCTGACCCCCATCGATCGTGAACAGCACGCGTGCAATTCCATCAGGTATAGAACTGCGGACTTCCCACAAGCCAGGCTCCAACTTCCGGACTAGTGGCATTCCGAGTGGCCAGCCGATTTGCACCGTCTTGATATCCATGCCGATGATGGATTTGTTCGGTCGCCCCATATCCGCCAACCATTTGCGGACTGGCTCAACTCCGGATGCAGATCGATAGAATCGAACTTGGAGTATCGACGTCATTCGCTGAATGTACCAATATTGGTCCGCTCGTCAAGTGTGTCCCCAGGCCTTGGTGTCGGGAATTGGGTAGCGATGCGGGCTCAGGTGGCCTCGTCAAGCTGACGCCGACTCGGCTTCTTGGCTACCCACAGTGGTGACAAAGGCTGCTCCCGTGACTGTCGACACGCGACCCAATCAGTCCGCGTGCAGATTCAACCCAAACGCCGTTCGCGTCATTTTCTGTTTGCGCGTTTCCGCCCGAATTGCCCGGTTCTTACGAATCCCTTCCTCGTTGCGGTAACCGCGTGAGTGGTCCAGGTGCAGCATGCCGGTGGAGTAACGCATCATGATGGGGCGCACGCCGGCATTCATCAGGCGTTCGCCAAACTCACGATCCTGACCGCCGTAGCCCATACGCTCGTCAAAGCCGCCGGTTTGGATCGCCAGATCGCGCCAGGTGGAAGAATTATTGCCATTCCACGAGCGATTGGCGGGTGTCAGGCGATTGGCCCACCAGGCTTGTCGGGGTGTGGCGGTGATCTTCAGCAACTTGTTCCAGGGTGCGGTCACGCCGTGGGCGCGCAGCCATTTGCCATCGAAAACGCGGCCTGACGCCACGTCCTCCTGTGTGATGGCTTGGCTGGTGGACATGGGCAGCTTGAAATAGCCGCCGGACAAAAATCGCCCCGGTGCGCGCAGGCCCAGGTGCGTGGCGATGAAGTCCGGCTTGGGGATGCAGTCACCGTCGGTGAAGATCAGATAGTCGCTGCGTGCCGCCAGAATCGCCTTGTTGAGAATGCGGCATTTCTGGAAGCCGTCATCGGGATGCCAGACATAGTTTAGCGTCAGGTCCAATGCCTCACAGACCGATTCGGCCCGTGCGCGGGTGGCCTGGTCCGAGCCATCATCGGCAATCACAACCTCGAAATCCCGCCGTGTCTGATAGCCAAAGCCCCACAGGCATTTCTCCAGCCAATCCGGCTGGTTGTAGGTGCTGATGATGACGGAGGCCTGCAGAGGGGAAGACACGATAGACGGCGGAAACGCGGGGCGCGCCAGTATACTCAAGGCCATGCACTTCACTCGACCGGCTGGTGAGCGCTGCCTCGCCACACAGCATATGGGCCGTGGCAGGACGACATGACGATCGAATCACGCCCTACGGCCTTGATCTTCCGCAAGCGGCTGCTGGCTTATTCCGAAACCTTCGTGGCCAATCAGGGGTACGCCCTGCGTCGCTACCGGCCACGGTTTGTCGGGTTCGAGCTGGACAAGCGTGGGTTGCAGCATCTGGATCGGTCAGATGTGGATCTACTGTCCGACCATGTTGGCCACGTGGACCTGGCACGACTGCCAATGCGCGCCGGGCTGGCTCCGCCCGGCCGCTGGGTCCGTGCGCTGGCCGAGCACCAACCCGCCATTATTCATGCGCATTTCCTGAGCGCCGTCACGCCCGCCTGGCAGCTTGCACAGGCCTTGGGTGTGCCGCTGATCGCAACCGCGCATGGCAACGATATCGCCAAGCCGCTGACGCCGAAGTTCCGCAAGTCGCTGGCCACGGCATTCTCACGCTGCACGCGGGTCATCGCGGTGTCGGAATTCATTGCCGACTGCCTGCGCCGAGCCGGCTGTCCCGAAGACAAGCTGGTGCTGCATTACATGGGGATTCCCCTCAAGGGGCTGGAAGCCAGCTTGGTGCCGAAAGCACCGACCGTCCTGATGGTCGGCCGGTTTGTTGAGAAGAAGGGCATTCGCTACCTGCTGGAGGCGATGGCCCGCGTGCGTGTTGAGCTTCCGCAGGCACGCCTCAAGATTATCGGTGACGGCCCGTTGCGTGCGGAACTCCAGGCTCAGGCTGATCAGCTTCAACTCAAGGCCGAGTTCCTCGGCGTTCAGCCGCCGGATGTCGTACACCGAAACATGCGCGAGGCGCGTCTGCTGGCAGCGCCCAGCGTGCGCACCGAGCAGGACGCCGAGGGTCTCGGCATGGTGTTTCTGGAGGCACAGGCGCTGGGCCGGCCAGTGGTGGGCTTCGCGTCTGGCGGCATTGGCGAGGCGGTGGCGGCTGACGAGACGGGGCTGCTCTGCGTGGAACGTGATGTCGATCGCCTGGTCGCAAACCTGCTTCAGGTGCTACGAGACGATGCGCTGGCCACTCGGTTGGGTGAGGCAGGCGCAAAGCGTGTGCGCCAGCGTTTCGATGTGCTGGAACAGACGCGGCAACTCGAGTCGCTTTACGACGCGGTCTGTACCCCGAAGGCGCTGGCATGAAGAAAAAGCAGATCATCTATTCCCGTATGCAGGCCGCCCGGCTGCGCAAGTTGGAGCTGGCCGACCTTCACCGGCCGCGATCCACAGACGCGGACGTACTGGTGTCGCTCACCAGCATTCCGTCACGGTTCGAGAGTTTGGACCTGGTCGTGCGCAGCGTGCTGTCCCAGTCCGTCGCGCCACGCCGCATGGTGCTGTGGCTGAATGCCCGCCTTCAGGATGCCGTTCCGGACTCCGTGCTGGCCCTTTGCGGCGGCAAGTTCGAGATTCGCTGGACCGAACAGGACTCCTGCCACTGCAAGCTGGCTCCGAGTCTGGGGGCATTTGGTGATCAGGTTATCGTGACCTGCGACGACGACCTGATGTTGCGCCGCGGTTGGCTTTCCTCGTTACTGGACAGCCATACCCGCTTTCCTTCGGAGATTATCGCGCACATCGCACGGGCCCTGACCCTGGATGCCGATCACCAGGTGACGGCCTACGAGGCGTGGCCTAAGCAGAAAGCGCGTGGTTTGGCGGGACACCAACTGGTGCAGATGGGTTACGGCGGTGTGCTGTATCCGCCGGGAAGCCTGCATGCGGACGCCACAGACGCTGCGTTGTACATGCGGTTGACCCCCCGTGCGGATGACCTCTGGTTCAAGATGATGGCGTATCTGGCCGGCACGGCGGTGCGGACTGCAGATCGCCGTGTCGGCCGCCCCCGAGAGATCGTTGGCGCCGATGAGGTGCGGCTGAAACCGTCCAATGTCAATGAGGACGGCAATCGCGCCCAGTGGTTAGCGCTTTGCGAGCATTACGGGGTGACATCGGCGGATCTAATCCAGCGCGCATAACCTTGGCGCCCTGGTCGGCTCACCGCTTTGTTCAGGCGTAGCCGCCACCGCGCTGGATGAACGGAACCAACCGTAGACGGACCTCGCGGCCAGGCATGGCTAGCAGGCCCGACACCGTGGCCTGCGGGGACAGATACTGGTCGTAGTACGTAGCCGCGCCGGCCGCGAGTCGGTCGGCCTCTGCTTCGGGCATGTCGATGGCTTGCTGCACCACGTCGGCAAGATCTTCGGCGCCACGAAAGACCAGACAGTTCTTGCCATGCTCCAGCGCGGGGAAGAACAGTTCGGGATATTGCGTAATCGGAATCGAGCCCACCGCCATGGCCTCGATGATGTTGTGCGACATGGGGTAGCGGTAACCGGGGCAGGCCAGATAAAAGCGTCCGGAGGCCACGGTTGCCAGCCAGTCCTGCACGGGGACGCGACAGTTTCGCGTATTCATGATCACCAACCCGTCGAAGGATGCGCCTCGCAGCTCGTCAAACTCGGCCTGGTTCTGTGGATCGACCCAGCATGAAGCGGGCAGCGCCTGGCGCAGCCGCTCCAGCACATCGGTACGGGGCAGCTTGCGGTAGACCCGGGTAATCGATGGCTGGCTGTACTTGCCCAGCAGGGCGTCACCACCGAAAAACACCCGCCAGGGGCGAGGGTGGCGGCGCAACGCATGGATGTGTTGATCCTCTCCCCGGGCATACACGCCAGGAAACAGCGGAAACGGCATCGGGAATGTGCCGTCGCCCGGCTGATACTCGGGACGGTAGTCGATCCGGATAATGCGTGACGCGCCTCGGGCCCAGCGGCTGGTTACCCGGTCGGTGATCAGCACATAGTCCACGGGCGGGGCGCCGCCAGGCTCGAGAATCGCGAAGTCCTCGCTCAGCGTGTGCCGCTTTTCCTTCTTGCCGATGTTGGCCAGGAACAGGTAGCTGCGCGCCAGCATGGGGTAGTAACCCGTGCGCACAAAGAACATGAACAGCGTGTAGAAACGCCGGCCTTGCGGGCCATCAATGCGTGAATCACGAAAGTCGAACACGGCGACGGGCTGATGCGCCGGGGTCACGTGGTTTTGCCGCGCCAGCCAGCGCCGGTACCGGCGGTAGATCAGCGGGCGCAGATACCAGCGATATCGCCGCCACAGGCGGTCGAGTTCATGCTGTAGCTGCTCTAGCATCCTGCACAACCAGTACTGAGAGCCGCGTGAGCTTAAAGCGTTACTGGTAAGTCGCAAGTACCTGTGACCGCCGCTCTTATCCCAAGCAACGTGCGCGCCCAGCTGCCCTGGCCCAGACGTAGAGTGTAGGCGTCCTAAGAGGAGCAAGCTTGGTGACCGCTCGTTACACAGCGGCGCTTACCCTTGCATGCAGATATAGGGCTCAGGACGGGTTACACTCTAGCTTGGTCATTGCTGGCCGAGCGACGATGGTCTAGCGTGCCCGATTTGAGGCTGCCAGCTACGCCGTGCGGCCTCTGTGAGTTCTTGATCGACATTACACTCTGCGGCCGCCCACTGGCCGAACCTTTTGTTGGGACGGTGTTCACGCGGTCTCGTAGGCTACCGCCGCGCCGCACGAGTCCAATAGGTGGGTTTGGGGAAATGTGGGATTGTTCACGGCGTCAGTGGCTCACGCGGCCTAATTCGCCCTTTATAATTGTAGAACGCCGTTGATGGCGGGTTCTCAGTAGAACGTAAAACAAAAGGTTTTAATTGTATGGGGTATCCCGCTAGCGCCGTAATAGGTTTCGCGAATCGGTTCCGTAAATTGGCACATGTTTTAGCTGTTCCTCAGTGGCGGTCGGCGTTGTTGCAGGCAGGAACCGCTGCCAGCACCGAACACGTTGCAATCTTGGGCGCAATGTCCAATTGCCGGTTCGTTGTGGACATTGGAGCCAATCGCGGTCAGTTTGCACTCGCTGCACGCCATTGCATGCCTAGTGCCGAGATCGTTTCATTTGAACCGCTTCCTGGCCCTGCAGAAAAGTTTAAATCAGTTTTCGGTAACGACCCCAAAGTTCGCTTGGTCGAATCCGCAGTGGGTCCTGAGCGTCAGAACGCTGAAATTCATATTTCGGGTCGTGATGACTCTTCTTCGTTGCTGCCAATTGGAGAAACACAGAGTACTCTGTTTCCCGGTACGGAAGCGGTGGGCACAAGCACCATCTCAGTCGTCCGGCTTTGCGATGCTGTATCGATCGATGAGATCAATAGTCCCGCACTGCTCAAGCTGGATGTCCAGGGCTTCGAATTGCAGGCCCTAGAGGGGTGTGAGTCACTGCTTGAGCGGTTTGAATGGATTTATGCTGAGTGCTCGTTTGTTGAGCTTTACACAGGTCAAGCGATGGCTGGAGAGATCATAGCTTGGTTAAGTGAACGGGGTTTCGAAATTTCCGGTGTCCACAACCTTACCCAAGGTTCAAATAATTGCGCAGTGCAGGCCGACTTTGTGTTCAGGAAAGTTCGGTAATTGAAACGAGAAGGGCTTTTTGGTCTGGATTTGTTAGGTTGCTTAAAGGGTTTGTGGGGCTGGGGATCGGGTTGTGGTCGATTGTTTTTTCGGCATATTTCCTAGATATCCCACAGATGCAGTCGAATTTCTAGAATTTATTAGTGCAGTAGAAGGAGTGGCTCATGTCGATGGCCGACCGTGATGGAGTGATTTGGCTGGATGGCGAAATGGTGCCGTGGCGTGACGCCAAGGTCCACGTCCTGACTCACACGCTGCACTACGGCCTGGGTGTCTTCGAAGGGGTCCGCGCGTACGAAACCGCCAATGGCCCGGCGATTTTCCGACTGGAAGAGCACACGGCGCGCCTGCTGAACTCGGCCAAGATCCTCGGCATGAAGATTCCTTACGATGCCGAAACCATCAATGCGGCCTGTCTGGCGGCAGTGAAGGAAAACAAGCTCGAATCGGCCTATCTGCGACCCATGGCGTTCTACGGGTCCGAGGGCATGGGCCTGCGCGCCGATAATCTGCAGGTGCACCTGATGGTCGCGGCCTGGACCTGGGGCGCCTATCTGGGTGGCGATTACGCCAAGGGCATCCGCATTCGCACCTCGTCCTTTACCCGCCATCATGTGAACTCTGCCATGTGCCGCGCCAAGGCCAACGGTCACTATTTCAACTCGATGCTGGCGCTGTCGGAGGCTCTGCGCGACGGCTACGATGAGGCCTTGCTGCTCGACGTGGACGGCTATGTGGCCGAGGGGAGCGGCGAAAACATTTTCTACGTGCAGGACGGGGCGCTTTACACGCCGGACCTGCGCAGTGCCCTGGACGGCATTACCCGCAAGACCATCATGCAGTTCTGCGATGACCTGGGCATCGAGGTCTTCGAAAAGCGGGTGACGCGTGATGATCTGTACATCGCCGACGAAGTGTTCTTCACCGGCACCGCAGCCGAGGTCACGCCCATCGGCGAGATCGACGGACGCGCCATCGGTGATGGCATGCGCGGCCCCGTGACCGAGGTGCTGCAAAGCCTTTACTTCCGGACCGTCAAGGGTCAGGAAGACAAATACGCTCACTGGTTAGCCGCGGTTTGACCCAGAACGGACCCGCTCGCCACGTCACGCAGCCGGAGTGGTCATGACCGATACCGTTGCTACCCGGCAGGTCGTCTGCACCAAATGGGGCGCCAAATTTCCGGCCGATGAGGTCAATCGCCTGTACCGGATGGTCCGTCATGCCGTGACCGGGCCGCTGCGCTTCGTCTGTTCGACCGATCATGCCGACGGCATCGATCCCGCCGTGGAGGTGGTGCCGCTGGTGGACGTGCCGGTGGTCGGCGACCGGGACAATCGCGGGTGGAAGAAGCTGGGTTTATTCGGTGCCAGTGAGCAGCTGGGCGGCCTGGCCGGTCCGACGCTTTATCTGGACCTGGACGTTGTCATCGTGGACTCACTGGACCCGCTGTTCGAGCTGCCCGGCGCCTTTCGGGTGATCAAGGATTACAAGCCATTCCGCTATCGCCACGGCTTTACTGGCAACACCTCGACCTTCCGCTTCAACGCGGGTGCGCATACCGACCTGCTCGATGAACTGGCCGCCATGGGGCCGGCCGTACTCAAGCGCTACCGCAACGAGCAGGAGTTCATCTCGGACTACATGCGCCGACGCGGCTTGCTGGATTACTGGCCCAAACCCTGGTGTGCCAGCTTCAAACACGATTGCGTCAAGCCACTGCCCATGGGCGCTTTCCAGGCACCGCAGAAACCCGAAGGCGCCAAGCTCATCGTCTTCCACGGCACGCCCAAGCCCGAGGAAGCGCTGATCGGCGGCATCGGCAACAAGTGGTACCGCGTGATCAAGGCAGCGCCCTGGCTTAAGCCCTATATGGATGTGGGGTTGCCCTAGGCTGGCAGATCAGGGCGTGGATTCCGTGGCGGTGCCGTTGCTCGCCAGCAGGCGGTCAATCTCGGCGAGGTCATCGACCAACAGCTGTCCGGTGGACTGCTTGAGCCGGAGCAGATTGATTAGGTAGTCGTAGCGGGCGCGGGCGTAGTCCCGGCGGGCGGCATAGAGCTCGCGCTGGGCGTCGAGTACATCCACGCTGGTGCGGGTGCCCACCCGGTAGCCGGCTTCGCTGGCTTCCAGCGCCGTCTGGCTGGACTTAACCGCCTGGCCCAGCGCCTTGACGCGGCTGATACCGGCCAGCACACCGTCATAGGCATCGCGCGCCTGGCGCTCCACCGCACGGCGGGTTTGTTCGGCCAACGCCGTTTGCTGGATGTAGCGCGACTTGGATTCACGAATCAGCGATGAGGTGCGGCCGCCCGTGTACAGCGGAATATCCAGCAACAGGCCGATGCTGGCACTTTCCGTTTCGGAGCCAAAGGCGCCGCCCTGGTCGGAGTAACCCGCGCCGGCCTGCAGGCCTAGCGTCGGCAGCCGGCCACCTTCCTGCGCGCGAATCTCGCCCTGGGCGATATCGACGTTGAGGATGGCTTCGGCCAGTTCCAGGTTGCCGTTGAGGGCATTTTCAACCCAGGCATTGGCCTTGGCCGGTGCAGGGGGCGTCAGCGGCATATCGGCTTTCAGGCCTGGCAGATTGCTGGGGTAGACGCCGGTGATTTCCCGCAGCGCTTCCTGCGCGGTGCGCAGCGTGCGGTTGGCTTCGATCTCTTCAGCCACGGTCAGGTCATACCGGGCTTGGGCTTCCTGCACATCGGTGATCGCGGACAACCCAACCTCGAAGCGTTTCTGCGCCTGTTCCAGTTGCCGGGAGATGGCCCGTTTTTCCGCAACGGCGAACTCCAGCGCATCGGCGGCGGCAACGGCATCGAAGTAGGCTTCGGCCACGCGGAGCACCAAGCCCTGCTCATCGGCCAGATAACCCGCCTCGGCAGCAGCAACCCGGCTTTCCGACTGATTCAACTGTCGAAACGCGGTCCAGTCGAACAGGGCCTGGTTGAGCGTGAGCCCGAACTGCGAGTCCGTGCTGATGTTAATGGGCTGCATCTGGCCCTGAATCGTCTGCTCGCGCCGATTCCGGAACATCTGCCCGGAAAAACTCAGCTGCGGCAGCACGGCAGCCCGCGCCTGCGGCTTGGTCTCGATGAGCGCGTCACGCTCGGCGGCAGCAGCCTGCAACTGCGGATCATTGCGCAGCGCCAGCTTGTACGAATCCAGGAGTTCGGCCGCCTGAGCGCTGCCCAGCGCACCCAGCGCGCCTACTGCGAATAGCACGTGTCTCAAATCTTGATTCCTCGTTCCCCGCACCGAAGACCATCGATGCCCATTGCTGTCGTGAGACCGGTGGGCTGCGAAACGGTTCGCGCAGCCCTACGGGTCGTACTCAAAGCTGGATGCGCCAGCCGGGCCAAAGGTCGCAAAGCATCGCAAACGTCGCGCGCATTGCGGCCACCGCCTCGTCAATGGCTGCAGTCTATGAGCCGTCCTGCTCGTGTACCAGTCTGGCCAGCGCCGAGCGCGAGTGCACGCCTAGTTTCTGGTACACCCGATACAGGTGGTTCGACACCGTGGAGGGCGCAACGCCCAGGCGGCGGGCCGTCTCTTTAAAGGTCAGACCACGTGAGATGGACTCGACCACTTCGCGCTCGCGCACGGTGAGCTCATCCATGGGGCCGCAGGGCCAGATGCGCACCACGAACAAATCGCCCAGGCGCTGGACGCGCACCGACAGGCCGTTGAGGGTGCAGTCCTCTCCAGAGAGCGCATCCAGCGCGAAGGGCAGGCGGCCGCGGGGCGCCTCGGGAAAGTGTCGCTCGGCCATGTCGAGAAACTTGGCCTGGACCTCGTGGTACAGCCCGAGCCCATCGCAGACGCAGGCGGCGCTGCTATCTGGCACGTCGTTTTGTCGACGATTGAGAAAGGTGAAGACCAGATGCGAGGCCGCATTCACCAAATGGAACACCGCGCGTTCGTGTAGCGCGACCTCATCGGCGGTGAAGGGGCGGTCGGCATCCCGGCGATAAAGGCTGAGCAGGGTATAAAGCCCGCCGCGCTCATCGGTGAGGCCCGTGGACAGGATGCGGTGGATGCCGAACGGCGCAAAGGTGCAGCGGTACAGTTCGGAATCGAAGAACTGCGCATCTGGGAAGACGGATTCCATGGTCACCGGCCGGCCCAGCTGCTGCAGAATGCGCGGGAGAATCGGATTGAGGTGCCGGGTTTGCTCCAGCGCGTCGGCGAAGCCATCCGGCAGGTTGATGCTGTCGAAGGTGTGAAACGACAGCGTTTCCAGCGTGCCATTGCCCCACAGCGCACCATCGAAGGGAATCCACTGACGCAGGCCTTCTAATGCCTGTCGCCGGAAATGCTCGGGTCGCACCTTCGCGCCGGCGCGGTACAGCGTGCCAATCCAGTGGTCGAACTCGAGGGTCAAAGGCGCAGTGCCGTGTCCAAGTTGGTGCAAAGGGTTGTAGCACCAATCGCAGCGAAAGGACATGGCCGCAGAAGCAACAACGCCGCCCGAAGGCGGCGCTGTCGTGAATTGGTGGGCGATACTAGGATCGAACTAGTGACCCCTGCCGTGTGAAGGCAGTGCTCTACCGCTGAGCTAATCGCCCGAACTGCCGCGAGCTGGCTCACGGCGGGCGCGGAGTATACCCATAAGCTGTGTGCTGCGGAAAGGGCTCATGGCAAGGTCGGTGTTCTGCAACCGGTTTGGCAGTCCAACCTGCCTCTGCAGGCCCGTTGTCTCGGGGGCAAGTGCTATTCTTTGTCGCGTTTCAGGCTGCCGGCCTGCCGTGGTTCGCGGTGGGAGGCCCGTCCAGGCAGGGTGGGTTGCCGGGCGAGCCGCCTCGTGGGGATCGACCCACCACTCGGACTTCCGAATATCGCTTTCGCGACAAGAATCAGATTCATGCATCGAATGAGTAAGACGGCCAGCGTCCTGGTCGCAGGCTTGGGGTTGGCGGCTGGGGCGCTGGGGCTATCCGGCTGTGCGTCGTCCGTGCAGGGCAAGTTGATCAGCCAGACCATGGAGCAGCTGCGTGGTGATGGGGATTTCCCCAGAACCCGCGCTGAGGTGTCGGCGTATCCCTACGCTCAGTTGGGTGTACGTGTTGACGGCAATCGCGCTGGCATTCCGGTGCTCATTGAGTACGTGGGTCAGGACTATCTTTGGGGTGCGGGCGATGTGTTTCGCCTGCATCAGGCCCGGGACGGTCGCATCAAGTATCTGCGCCTGCCTGAGACCGAAACCTGGCTCGACTGGGGGGCGGTGACGCTACAACCCGAGCCCCCGGCCGAGTTCATCGTGGGTCTGCGCGCGGTCGCGACTAACGGTGATGCCATCGAACGGCCGATGCGCTGTGTGTTGGAGCAGTCGGAGCCAGCGACCATCATTATTAATACCTACCCATTGGATACCATGCGCAGCCAGTATCGCTGTGACTCCGCCCCGGCCTCACCGTCGGTGGTGATGACCTATTGGCACGATGCCCAGGGGCGGATTCGTCGGACAGAAGGTCAGTTGTGGGAGCAGGGCAACCACCTGTTCATGGAAGCGCTGAAGGTGCCCGCATGAACACGCGCAGAATCATGAGTTGGGTGGGCGTGGCTGCGGGACTGGCCGCGATCGGCGGTCCGGTTTATGCGAACGAAACCAATCTGCCGGCCAACAGCTACGGCAATGTGGGCTTAATGCAGACCCCGACCGCGCGGTTCACGCCGGCTGGTTCACTGCGTGTTGGCTTTGCCTCGGCGCGGCCTTACGACTCCACGTATTTCACCGCCACGCCGTATGACTGGCTGGAGGCGTCGTTCCGCTACACCAAGTTTCGGTACTCGGATTCTGACGGCACGTTCACCCGGGATGGCTACCTGGACAAGTCCTTCGACTTCAAGCTGCGGCTTCGCGAGGAAACCTGGTTTGGGCCGTCCCTCGCTGTGGGCGTGCAGGATTTAGGTGGTACCGGGCTGCTGTCCAGCGAGTATCTGGTCGCGAATAAGCGCTTCGGGCATCTGGACATTTCCTTCGGCGTCGCCTGGGGCCGGCAGGGTGCCCGCGCGGACCTGGATAGCCCGCTCGGTGGGTTGTCGGATCGCTTCGAGGTGCGTGACAACAATCAGGAAGAGGGCGTCGGTGATTTCGAACTGGGTCGCTTGTTTGCTGGCGACGCAGCGTTCTTCGGCGGCGTGCGTTGGGCGCCTGTGGGCTCACCGTGGTCATTCATGATCGAGCGTGAGGGCAACGATTATCAATCCGAGCCCTTTGGAAATGATCTGGACGTCGAGTACCCCGTGAACTTCGGCGTGGCCTACTCCAAGCGTCTATTCGGCGCCAACTTCGGCTGGGAGCGTGGTGACCAATTCGTGTTCGGCTTCCGGCTGGCGCTGGACCTTGCAGACCCTGGCCCCCCGAAGTACCTGGACCCCCTGCCAACGCCGGTCGCGCCGCCATCTGCCGGGCTTTCGTATGTGGCCTTGCCTACGGAAGGCGAGTCGGTGGCGGATGCTCGTGCGCAAGACATCATCGCAGCGCTTGAGCGGCAGAATATCCCGGTGATTCGCCTGGCTTTCACCGAAGGCGATGAGACGCTGATCGCCTGGGTTGGCGACTCACCGTATCGCCAGCTGGCCCGGCGCCACGGACGCGTGGCGCGGGTGCTGGCCGTGATGGCCCCCGAAGCCACGCGTTACATCGAGATTGCGCAGGTGTCGCATGGGCTGGAGCAGACGCGGGTGCGCTTTGTGCGCGATCACGTCCAGCTGGCAGCCGGCGGGGTTGAAGAACCCGGTTATCCGCTCAAATGGGCGTCGTTCAAAACGCCCGCGCTCGATCCCATTGCCGAAGATCCTGCAGTTCACCGAGAGCTATTCGACCTGGACTGGACGCTGACACCAAAGTACCGGCAGAGCTTTGGTGATCCGGACGATTCCTATCGCGCAGGCCTGTATCTGGCGCTGGGCCTGACGAAGTGGTGGACGCCGCATCTTTCCACCAGTGCAGTGGGTGAGCTGGCCGTGGCCACGAACCTGGACGATATCGAGCGTGAATCGGATAGCGTGCTGCCGCGTGTGCGTAGTGATATTGCGCAGTACCAGCGCGAGGGCGCAGATGGATTGCGTCAGCTCGAAGTCAATTACATTCGACCGCTGACCTCAGAGCTGTTCGTGCGCGGGTCCGCCGGCATCTTCGAAGAGATGTTCGGTGGCGTGGCTGCGGAAGTGCTTTATCGCCCGTTTGCCGAGAACTGGGCAGTGGGGGCGAACATCAATCGGGTCAAGCAGCGCGGGTTCGACCAGCAGTTCTCATTCCGCGACTACGAAGTCACGACCGGGCATGTCACGCTGTACCACTACTTTTATCCGCTGGCGATTGAGAGCGAGGTGAGCGTTGGGCGCTACCTGGCAGGGGACATAGGCGGCACGGTCTCCATGGCGCGGGTGTTCGATTCCGGTGCGCGCATTGGCGTGTTTGCCACCAAGACCGATGTGTCCAGTGAAGAGTTTGGTGAGGGGTCCTTCGATAAGGGGTTCTTCTTCAGCATCCCGCTGGATCTGCTGCTGCCCAAGAGCACCCGGTTGGGCGTGGGCGCGAGCTTCCGTCCATTGACGCGCGATGGCGGACAAAAAGTGCGTGACGGCCGTCGGTTGTATGATGTGACGCAGGATCGTGACTACCTCGAAATCGTGCGCACGCGGCACGACATGTTCGACTAATGTGGGCGCAGCGCTCGACCGGACTGTGCTGCATTTGGCAATTACAGGTGCTGCACCGTTGACAGGCACGATGAGAGTCCTCAATCTACACGGTGTAAGCCACCTCGCTTAATGAAAACGGAGTTTATAGGCATGAAAAAAGTTCTCTTCATCGCTGGAATCTTGGCGGCCCCTCTTGCGTTCGCTCAGGGTGAAGCCGGTGCGGGAGCAGCAGGTGGCGCAGCTGGTGGTGCAGGCGCAGCCGGTGCTGCTGGCACGCTGGCAACGACCACGGTCGTGACCACCACGGTGATCACGGCTGGGGTTACGATCGGTGCGGCAGCTTCTAACGATAGCGAAGCACCGACGACGACCACGACCACGCCCAGCACGACCGGCACGAACTAATCATCCATAATTGACCAGCCTCTGGCTGGCCAGTTTGTGAGTTGACGAAGCGCCCAGCCGAACCGGTTGGGCGTTTTCGTATCTGCCACCTTGCGGTGGCTTGAGTGAACCGAATGAGATGCACGCCACGAACCTGTCGTTGCCAACGACTGGCGGACATGTGTGGGTCATACCCATTCGGTATACTCGGCACGTTCTTTTCATCAGGTTTCCTGGCACCCAGGACACCGCTTTCCTGACCACTCCGCTTCAGAGCCGAATCGCGGCTCTGCGAGCCCCATTGAAGTTCAGTCTCACGTTATGTCCATTGATCTCTCTCTCTATCGCAACATCGGCATCTTCGCTCACGTGGACGCCGGCAAGACCACTACGACCGAGCGCGTGCTCAGCCTAACAGGCAAGATCCACAAGGTCGGCGAAGTTCATGATGGCGAGGCCACCACGGACTTCATGGATCAGGAGCGCGAGCGCGGCATCACCATTCAGTCAGCGGCTACCAGCTGCTTCTGGAAGGACCACCGCCTCAATATCATCGACACCCCCGGGCACGTGGACTTCACCATTGAGGTCTACCGTTCGCTTAAGGTGCTGGATGGTGGTATTGGCGTGTTCTGTGGCTCCGGCGGCGTTGAGCCACAGTCCGAGACCAACTGGCGCTATGCCAACGAATCCGAAGTTGCTCGCATCATCTTCGTCAACAAGCTCGACCGCCTGGGCGCTGACTTCAAGCGCGTGGTCAAGCAGGTCGAAGATGTGCTGGGAGCCAAGCCGCTGGTCATGACGCTGCCGATTGGCCGCGAAGATGATTTCACGGGCGTGGTCGATCTGCTAACCCAGAAGGCCTGGGTCTGGGACGCCAGTGGCGACCCGCTGGCCTACGAAATTCAGGATGTACCGGCAGATATGGCCGACGAAGTCGCTGAGTACCGCGAGGCGCTCATCGAAACCGCTGTCGAGCAGGACGATGATCTGATGGAGGCCTATCTCGAAGGTGAAGAGCCGGCCATCGACGACATCAAGCGTTGTATCCGTAAGGGCACGATCAACCTGGACTTCTTCCCCACGTACTGCGGCTCTGCCTTCAAGAACAAGGGCGTGCAGCTGGTGCTGGATGCCGTGGTGGACTACCTGCCCAGCCCGACTGAAGTTGAGCCGCAGCCTGAAGTCGACCTGGAAGGCAACGAAACCGGCGAGAAGGCCATCGTGGACATCGACCGTCCGCTTCGTGCGCTGGCATTCAAGATCATGGATGACCGTTTCGGTGCCCTGACCTTTATCCGTATCTATTCGGGCAAGATCGAGAAGGGCATGACCGTGCTTAACACCTACACGGGTAAGACCGAGCGTATCGGTCGTATCGTGGAGATGCATGCTGAATCTCGCGAAGAGCGTGACTCCGCACAGGCTGGTGACATCGTCGCCGTGCTGGGTATGAAGAACACCCAGACTGGCCACACCCTGGCCGACCCCAAAAACCCGGCCACCCTGGAACCTATGGTTTTCCCCGAGCCGGTGATCTCCGTTGCTGTTGCACCCAAGAACAAGGGCGCAGCCGAGAAAATGGGTGTCGCCATTGGCAAGATGGTTGCAGAAGATCCGTCTTTCCACGTGGAAACCGACGAAGACAGTGGCGAGACGATCCTGAAGGGAATGGGCGAGCTGCACCTCGACATTAAGGTCGACATTCTTCGCCGTACGCATGGTATTGAGGTTGAAGTAGGTGCACCACAGGTGGCCTACCGTGAAACCATTACCCAGGCCGTTGAAGACAGCTACACCCACAAGAAGCAGACGGGTGGTTCCGGCCAGTTCGCCAAGATCGACTACAAAGTCGAGCCCCTGGAGCCAGGTGAAGGCTTCCAATTCGAATCCGTTGTGACCGGCGGTAACGTGCCACGTGAATACTGGCCTGCAGTTCAGAAAGGCTTCGAACTCAGCATGGCCGAAGGCGTGATGGCTGGCTTCCCCATGGTGGACTTTAAAGTCACACTGATCGACGGTGGGTTCCATGCGGTTGATTCATCCGCAATCGCCTATGAGATTGCAGCTAAAGCGGCATACCGCCAGACCATGCCGAAAGCTACTCCACAGCTGATGGAGCCCGTCATGAAAGTCGACGTGTTCACCCCAGAAGATCACGTTGGTGATGTCATCGGTGATCTGAATCGGCGTCGCGGAATGATCAAGAGCCAGGAACCAGGGGCCACAGGAGTCCGAATCAAAGCAGATGTTCCGCTTTCGGAGATGTTTGGCTATATCGGCGATCTTCGTACTATCACGTCAGGCCGTGGTCAGTTTTCTATGGAATTTTCACATTATTCCGCATGTCCAAAAAATGTGGCGGATGCAGTTATTTTAAGTAAGAAGCCGTAACTATTACGGAGTTCGATCTGATGACAAATGCGTGAGACTATATTTTGTTCGATATTCGAGAAAATTCACTTTATCATTTATGAGGTGCCGACTCTCTTTGAAGGTCTAGCTTGTGCGAGGTTGGTCAGCGCACGCTAGGGGTTTGGTTCACAAAAGGATGCTAGTGAAGTGAATGGTAGTACGGCTGCACGAGATGTTGATCTGCGTTTTCTGTTTTCGCTTTTTGCGGCAAATAAATTTTTTATAGCTGCATGTGTAGGGGTGTCGGCATCTATTGCCGCCGTTTTCTCTCAAGTCGTGCCTGCGATTTATCGTGCGGATACGTTGATACAGGTGGAAGAAGAGCGCTCCGCTCTAGGCGGGCTTTCTGAGTTAGGCGATATGCTGCCCGTTGATAGTAGTATCGGGGCAGAAATTGAGATCGTGCGATCAAGAAGTATACTTGGAGAGGTCGTAGAGCAAGAGGGTCTCAGGCTCAATGTTGAGCCAATTTATTTCCCGATTATCGGTAAGTTTCTTGAATCGGTTAACGGTATTTATAAAGAGGAATCTAGTTGGCGCTCTAGTGAGTTTCAAAGGTCCGCGAACGCCGTGGATGTTAGGAGATTCATAGTCGGGTCTGGCTTAGGGGGTGGGGAGGCTTCCTTTGAACTGATTAAGTTATCAGATGCAGATTACGGTGTTTATTCAGGTTCTAGGCAGCTCGTAAGGGGAAGGTTCGATGAGGCTTTGGAGTTCCAAGCCCCAGATTCTGGAGTGAAAGTGGTTCTCAATGTGCGATCCATCGCCGGAGAAGTGGGTGATCGATATGCAATAGAGATTCGATCGAAAATGAAAGCTATTGCGAATTTGCGTCAGGATCTGGCTGTGACTGAAGTGGGCCGGGATACTGGTATCATGCGCCTTACTCTAGAGGGGGAAGATCGGGGGCACTTGGAAGCAGTATTGAGTGCGGTGGCGAATGCATACGTTAAGAAAAACGTTGAAAGAAAGTCTGCAGAGGCGCAGCAAAGTCTAGATTTTCTTAACAATCAAATACCTGAAGTTGGCAGGAGCTTGGAACAGGCCGAAAATGAGCTTGCAGCATTCCGTGAAAAGAATAAAACGATAGACCTGACTATAGAGACAGAGTCAGTGTTGGATAAGCTGGTCTCAATCGAGCAGAAACTGTCTGAACTAGACCTAAAAAGAGCAGAGCTTCAAAGAAACTACACTGAAGAGCACCCCCTTGTTCAAACGCTCAAAGAGCAAAGGGAGCAGTTGCAGGCAGAAAAGAACGCGCTCGAAAAGAGTTCCGCAGGACTTCCAGAAGTTCAGCAGGAGCTTCTACGGTTGGTGCGGGGTGTCGAGGTTAGTACGGAGCTGTATACCTACATGTTGAATAAGGCTCAAGAGCTCAAGGTTGTGGAGGCAGGTACAGTAGGAAACGTTAGAATATTAGACCACGCCGCGACTCTTCCTGAACCAGTTGCGCCCAAGAGCTTGTTTAATATTGTTATATCTTCCTTTCTCGGTCTTTTCGTGGCCATTATTTTTCTCGTGGCGAAACGTTTCTTTCGCACAGGGGTGGCGGACCCGGATCTTGTAGAGGCTGATCTCAGCATTCCGGTGTATGCAGTGTTGCCTCTAGATCAATCAAAAAATAAGGAAAGAAAGGATACAATAAGTATTCTATCTAACCCCGACTCTTTGCTTTCTGAAGCATTTCGCGGTCTCCGTACTAGCTTGCACTTTGCGGTAGGCGCTTCATCTGAGAACAAGGTCCTGGGCATCACCGGACCATCTCCAAACGTCGGAAAAACATTCGTCTCTACAAATCTTGCTGTTGCGTCGGCTATAGCTGGTATGCGGACACTTTATGTGGACGCTGATTTGCGCCGAGGGGATTCGGATAAGCGATTTTCAATAACTCGATCTCCTGGACTTTCAGATATCTTGGCAGGTGGTCAGATGGATTGCATTCGAAGGGATGTTGCGATAAAGGGATTAGACGTTCTGCCGCGTGGAAAATCGCCACCAAACCCTGCTGAACTTTTTATGGGGGGGGAGTTTAAGCAATTGATCGAATCTTGGCGCATGGATTACGATATTGTAATTATTGATACCCCGCCTATTTTAGCCGTAACCGATCCTGCCATCATTGCAGCTGAGCTCGACTCTCTGTTTCTAATTGCTAGGGCCGGACAGACGTCTATGTATGAATTGCGTGAATCAAAGCAGAGGCTGGAAAGAGGTGGCTCTACTGTAAAGGGTGTTGTCATTAATGGAATGACAATTCACTTGGCAAGAGAAAGTCACTATGGGTCTGGCTATGGGTACTATTCGTATGAATACGGCAGTAGAGATGATTAGTCGTCGTCTTGCTTTACATGTGTTGCTTGTCTGGTTTTCGCTAAGTGCAGGGTGCACGTTGGTGACGGGTATGGACGTATCAGGCCAACGGGCGCTGGAAGGTGCTCCGGTTCACATAGGTGGATTTGATGTGATCAAATTGACTGCAGACAGGGTGGCACAGATAAATACAACTGATTCACTGAGCAGGCAAGCGCACATTGAATTTGTACATTCTAAGTTGGATCATAGAACAGAAGATGGTTACGTAATCGGCCCCGGTGATGTTCTTACTATCATCGTATGGGAGCACCCAGAACTGACCAGTCCAACAGGCGAGTTTCGTGATCCAGAGAGCGCTGGCCGTTTGGTTGGGGCTGATGGCAGTATTTACTACCCGTATATTGGTGAGCTCAACGTTGAGGGGCTTCCCGTTAGAACAATCAGAAGGCTAATAGCGGCGCGACTAGCTCGAGTTGTGAAGAACCCGCAAGTTGACGTCAGGGTTGCTGCATTTCGATCACAAACTGTGAAGGTTCTAGGCGACGTTCGCAATCCGGCACCCGTTCCGGTAACCGATCGCGGCATAACAATTGCTGAAGCCATTGCAGCGGTCGGGGGGGTGACAGAGAACGCGAGTAAACGTTATGTGATATTGAGAAGGGATGGAGAAAGTATTGAAGTTGATCTGCACGGAGTCTCTAAAAGAGGAATCAGTGCGCTAGATTTAATCCTCAAACAGGATGATATTCTAGAAGTTCCTTCCAGCATTGAATATCCAGTGTATATGTTCGGAGCTTTCGGCCGCCAGAGCGTGCTGCCACTTCCGGAAGGCAGGATGAGTCTTGCACAAGCGATTGCATCTGTGGAGGGGCTTAATTCGGAGACGGCGGATAGAAAGAAAGTGTATGTGATTCGCTCTCGTGCCGACGGAGATAAGTTGGAACGGGTAACTGCTTATCTCCTTCGATTTGATGGCTTTACCTCACTAGCCCTGAGTCAGAGTTTCAACGTTAAACCTGGTGATGTTGTATACGTTGATCGTACTGGACTTTCTAGCTACAACACCATTGTCGCTAAAATCCTTCCGACAGTTTCCACATTGTTTCAGCTCGATCGTTTACTTATCGACCAGTAGCTGCGTGGTTAGATATGAAGCTTAATAAGCGAGGTGGGGCGTATCTGTCAAGTAAGAGAAAGCGCGCGCTTGATTTGATGGGTGGAGCTCTGGGTGTGGGTGTTTTTTTTCCTGTGTTTTGTGGGCTTTACGCTTTTCGAAGGCTGCAGAACGAGCCAGTGTTCTTTATGCAAGAAAGAATCGGTTTGGGCGGGAAGGCATTTATCTGTCCGAAATTTAGATCAATGACCGTCGGCGCCGATGGGATTCTGCAAGATTATTTGAAGGAGAATGAAGAAGCCCGAGCTGAGTGGAATGAGACGCAAAAACTGAAAGACGACCCCCGTATAGATAGCTTTGGATTGTTTATCCGTAAAACAAGTTTGGATGAGCTGCCGCAGTTTTTTGTGGTTATATCTGGGGCGATGAGTTTGGTTGGGCCCCGGCCCGTTACAGATTGTGAGTTGATAAAATACAAACGCTCCGTGCGCGCTTATCGTTCTTGTCGTCCTGGTTTAACTGGTATATGGCAGGTGTCTGGAAGGAATGATGTTTCGTATCAAAGGCGGGTGGCCATGGATAGATACTACTCTATGAACGCGAGCGCCGGATTGGATTTGTATATACTGTTAAAGACGGTTTTTATTATTCTGACGAGAAAAGGTGCTTACTGACGTGCGGTTGGCTACACCCTCTGTTAACAGTGATGTTCTTAAAGTCGCCGTTATCCAAATGGCGATGGGGGATTATAGGCGGCAGTTTGTTCAGCAGTTGGTCAAGAGTGAAAGGCTGAACTGTACTTTTTATGTGGGAGAGGAGTACTTTAAAAAGTCCGTCAGGACAGATGCGGAGATTCTGGCAACCAATCGCGTTAAGATGGTAAGGAACATTTACGCATTTTCAAGAGGTGTTGGTTTTCAGATAATAAAACCATGGAAGGTGTTGCAGCCAGATCTCGTTGTGATCGAGTACAATCCGAGAGTTCTGACTAACTGGGTTTGGATTATTGTTAGAAGGGTAGCTAGGAAGCGTACGCTCGGCTGGGGGCATGTTTGGCCGAGAAAGGGTCCTGAATCCAAAACCGCATTTCTAAGAAAAATCATGCTTAGGATGATGGATGGTTTAATTGTTTACACGGAGCAGCAGAAGAAGGAGGCAGAAAGTTCCGGTGGCTGCGCGGGAAAGAAGGTATACGTGGCGCCGAATGCTTTGTATTCCGCCAGCTTTGTACGCTCCATTTGCAAGCCGCAAATTACTCCCGAGTTTAGAAGAGACATTATATCGGTTGGTAGGTTGGTGGCTGAGAAGAAGCCATTTGTTTTGATCAATGCATTCAACGAGTTTTTAAAAAATTGTGACTCAGATAGTCGTCTTCACTTGGTTGGTGACGGCCCATTGCGTGAAGCGTTGTCTTCTAGAGTTGATGAGCTGGGTTTAAGGGGGAGGGTGAGATTTCACGGTCATGTATCAGATCCTGGGGTATTAGCTGGTCTGTATGCGGTTAGCGCAGTTTCTGTAGTGCCAGGATTTGCGGGTCTGTCTGTTACTCAGAGTTTGATATTCGGTTGTCCAGTACTGGTTTCCAAGAATGAAGACCATGCACCTGAGGTTGTGTTACTTGATGACGATCGTTCGCGAAGTCAATACTTTGATACCGATAATGAAGCGGCCTTAGCGAAGTTGATCGAAGCATATGTGCAAAACGAAAGCCTAACAGAGGCTGATCGAGAAGCCATTGTTGACTATGCGCTGGATAAGTTTTCGGTTGATGCAATGACTGAAGGGTTTCTTAGTGCAGTTGAGGGATGTTTAGCCGATGCATCGAGATGATGAACTGTCCCCGCTAAAGCGTCATCACACTTATTTGAGCCCCTTCGTTGAATTCGTACGGCTTGTGCGCCGGATTATGTTCGCTATTCAGGCGCGCTTCAGGATTTCCATTGGTTCGGATGTGGTGATAGGTAAAGGTTGTGAAGTTTACGTTCCAACTAACGGTGTTATTGGTAGCCATGTTTCTATAGGGTCGAACTTTACTTCCCAGGTCGATTTTCTGATAGAGGACTACGTTTTGATATCTTCTCATGTGTCTTTGATTGGGAATGACCACGATCTTTACAGCAGCGAACTGGCTTATAGGACGGGTCGGAATGAGCCGGCCTATATTAGAATAGGTCGCGGTGCGTTCGTGGGATTCGGCGCAACAATATTGGGAAACATAACGGTAGGTAGGTCTGCCATAATTGGTGCTAGAGCTTTAGTTACCAGGGACGTTCCTGATGGTGCCATCGTGGTCGGCTCCCCGGCGAAAGTTTTAGCTTATCGAAAAGCCTTCAAAGCGTGCGGCGAGAATGGAAAATCTATTGCACGTTGAACTTTCCAGGTTCTTCGCTCTTTTTTTATTTTTTCTACTTGTTGCGGCTATCATTCTAGGTGGGAGAATATCAGCAAGGCCGATACACGCGTTTGCTTTTTTTTTCATTCTACAGTACGGCCCGCACACCGTCCTAAAGAGCTCGCTGTACAGACATTCAGAATTTCTTACAGATTATTCGCATTCACTTTACTCGGTCTTGGTTGGCCTGGTTTATGCAGCGCTCGCAGTCGCTCTATTCACTAGACAAGGTATGGCCCGTAGGGGGGCGGGTGACCTTGTAGATATGCGTGCAGAGTTCCATGTCAGAAAAGGAAAACTCATTCTATTGGTGTTCTGCTTTATTGGCGTAGCATTAACTTCTTTATATTTGAGCGCTCCCAGTTCAATCATTAGTACTAACATAAAGTTCCTACTTGGCTCTAGTCTGTTTAGTTACTCTGAGTTACGACGCGAGCTATTTGTCGACTCTGCGTGGTACCAGTTTGCAGCTGCTGTGAGGTTTTCGTTAGTGCCGATTTTGGCGGCAAGTATATTCGGTTATTTAGCGTCGCGGAATTCTTTTCTATTGGGTTTTTTTGTTGCTATTGTGGGTGCGATAGTTTCTGCGATTCAGCTAAATAAGTTTTTCTATTTGTACTATCTTACTATATTCACGTTAGTAGGCTATTCAGTATATACCCATAAAGTTGCATCCTACGACTTGCGTCAATTCGGCCGTAGGCACCTGTTCTTTATTCTCATCGGCGTGATTGCTGTTGCGGGGATTTATAGACTCTATTTATTTCAGTATTCAGAAGCTATTGCCTCTGGTTTGTTGGATGCCGATAGAATTACAGCCACTATGATCTACCGGGTGTTCTATGCAAGTGCCGACGCGCTTCATCTTTGGGTCGACTACTTTCTTTTCGAATCCGATCCAAAAGGCCTGTCTGTGATTGGCCGCATATGTGCGACTGGCTTAGTTGAATGTTTTGATGCAAATTCTCGGATTCCACAAATTTATCTCGGCGAATATCAGACAACCCTGCAAGTTGGTTTTATCGGTACGGGCCTCGCAATGGGCGGGATAATTGGTGCGATAATTGTAATCTTGCTTACCGTCCTAATCGTTTTTATTGCTGACCTTGAAGCGGAGAGGGTAATGCATGCTGGTGCGGGCGCCGTAGTCGTCCCGTTACTATCTATTTGCATGTTTTTTCTGTGCACTCGTGACCTTCATACAGCGACATTATCAGGAGGGCTGGTATTTGCTCTCCTCTATTCGCGTACATATTCAAAAGCTGCTTAATAGTTGGGCTGTCTATATTTCTATTTTCTTGTATATTTTAGCCAATCCAACTGCTGGGCATGGGTTTGGCTTGCTATTTAAGTCTATTCGTCGGCGTTTATATGGGATTTGGGCTGCAGGCATTGATTTTCTCTTTGATTTTACGCCTTTAGTGGAAAGTATATCAGTTTTATTTGCCTTAAAGCGCAGGTGTTGAGGTTTTTGCGTGTGGCGTTCGCCGTGAATTCTCGGGAAGCACCCTATCGTTGCTGTCGTGGTAATCCTGGTTGTCTCGTTGCTTTCTGATGATTTCTGTATGCCTGTGTTGGCTGCGCCTCATAAGACGTAGAGCGAGATCGTGATTATTATCTTGCGACTTTTTATTGATACGCGCCTATGTGGATGAATGCGTTTCTGTCGGTCTTGGGAGGGCGTGGGGAATGAGGCTGAAGTTACGCTATGGAAGATGTATGTTCCCGCCGAGTATGATTGCATATTCTGGTGTTATCTCGTGATTATATGCGTTTCACTGATAATAAGTTCTTTTACTTGACGGGTTGAATTGACTTGAAGAAAGAGGGCTTGATGAGTAGGAGGGGAGGGGGCGTGAAAGTATATGTATTTTCTTTAAGGACTCAGTTCGAAAATGCTGGAGATCTTCTTATAAATGCAGCTGCCGTTGCATGGTTAAGCAGGCATTCGAGAGTGTATTGCTTGGGGAGGGGGGTGCCTCAGTACTACGCAGATGCGTTCATTTCTGCGGTGACTACCTACGGTAACGTATCGAACATTAGGATACTGAATGAGCGCCTTATCACAACCATCGCGCTTTGGCCTGTGAGATACGGGATCGGTAAAGCAGTCTATGTCCAGAAACCGGGGCATTATACCGGGGCCTACAGTTTCCGTTCCTTTGTTCTTTACTTCGTGCATGCAATTCTCATGCTGTGGATTAAATTATGGGGGGCGGAAATATATAGGATGCCATCCTCGATGCAGCCAGCAGTTGGGATCTTTGGCCTGCTAACGGCTTTTCATTCTCGGCTATGTGACAAACTGTTTGTTCGGGACGGTAGGTCATTAGAGATATTAGAAGCGTGGGGGTGTCGGGCTGACTTGGCCCCTGATCTGGCCCATTTCTACTTTAGCACTTCGGGGAAACAAACCAGGTTACGTGCAAAACGCGACCCGGTGATGGTTACTATTGTCCCTAGAGCTAAGAATGTAGATGCGTATTGGTCGCAACTAATCGAAAGGATTCAAACTAAAACTAATCAGGACGCTCGAATAAAAATAGTATCCCAGGTATTTTTTGACAGTGAACTATGTGATCAGCTGGCTGACTCATGCGGTTTAGATCATTTTCGATTAAGCGAGGAAAAATTTAGTATAGAAAAGCTGTTCGATGTCTACAAGAGTGTAAATTATGTAATATCAGACCGGTTGCATGCATTGCTGGCTGGAAGGCTCTCTGGAGCTTGTCCTGTCATGCCTAAACTAGCATCTGAAAAAGTGCTGGGTTATTTCGACACATGGTTTAGGCGTGAAAACGAATGCGAGCTGGATGAGTGTGGAATTGGGGCTGTGTACTTGATTACGGATCGACGCATGGTTGAGTTAAAAGGCGTGCTTGAACTTGCGCTTTCACGGGCAATAAAAACCTGTGAGTAAGTTGTCTCGAACTTGGTTGGCATCCGGATTCTCATCCGCGCTCATGCTCGCAGATAGATTTGCGTTGAATTTCTCACCTCTTTTAGCTTGGGGCGCTGAGCGCGCTGGTCATTGGATCACATTTCACTCGTTAATATTCTTGTGCTGTTGCTTTGAAGGTGGGAATGCGGCAGTTTCAGGGCAAAAATTGCGGAACTCCATATTAATGGGGGCGGGGTTAGAAGAAATAAAATCTGAAATCGGGCTCGGTTTCATTCGGCAGTTACGGCTTTTTTTTGTTGTTATAATCTCATTTGCTCTATTGTCATTCATGATCGAGGTGGTTCCTGGTCTTAGGTCGCAAGTTGGTGCTCTGATAGGTGAGTGGTTGGACGGATGGATGCTCATACTTTTGTCGTTTTATGTGGCATTTTATTTTCTCACTCAGTTTCAGTGCTTCATTTTGCGTTCATTGGACGAGGGGGCGCTTGCCTATAATTTGGTGAATGTTGCGAAGTCCGTTGAGGTTGTTCTGGTTTTAATCATGCCGTTTATATTCAATTCCTTGATTGTCTTGGCGGCTTCTTTGGCTCTTGCGAGGGCTGTGTCGTTTTTTTCGATACTCTTCCTGGGTGTTGCCCTCTTGGGTAGAAGCATGGCTGGTGCACAGTATGAATCGTCGCGCGATTTCGGGTCTGACTCCCGTTGCAGTCAGACACCTTCAAGTAGAGGCGAGTATGGCGCGCTTGCACTTTGGCCAGGGTTAAGTGCGTCTCTCCCGATAATTTTAATAAACACCGTTCTTGGCGCTCAAGCCGTTGTGGTGTTTTCGGTGCACAGGCTTTTTTCAAGGGTCTTTGTAATATTCTCTCAAGCTGCGGCTAGAGTAGCATGGGCAGAAAGGATGAACGGACGACAGTTCAGTTTTTTGAAAACTGACAATACTGATTATTCGTTGTGGCTCCTTGTGTTAGTGGTTTTATTTTCCTGTGTTTTGGCGTTGCCGTCTATTGTTGAATTCCGGCCCATAGTGATATTCGGAGTGCATTATAGCTTTGTGCTTGTGTTGCTTTTCGTTTTGTTAGGGGTTTTGCAGTCGTGGATTGAGATGCTGGTCGCGTTGCGAGCGGCTGTTGGAAAGTTAGAAGGAATAGTGTATTTACGTATCGCAATATTTTTTGTATCGTGCGTTGTTGGTGCGCTGTATGCTCAGGATCTTCTGGTTTTGACGGCGGCCTTATTAATGGCCGAGGTCATCGTTATGCTCAGATTGAATCATTCGAATGTGGTGTGGAAATAATGGATAATTTAATAATTGAAGAGTTGCTTAACTTTTGCCCTAGAGAATTTACGTCCGCTTCGCGTCAGTTTAAGGGTTTAATTGAAAGATTGATCGAAATAAAAGGTGTCAAGAGTTGTATAGAGATGGGTGGGGGGAGAGACCCGATCATGTCCTATGAGGAGGTTTCTAAGCGTGGCATTGATTACATAGTGAATGATGTGTCTATGCGAGAATTGGAAATGTGTGACGATAGATTTTCTAAGCTGCACGGTAATCTCGCAGATTTGGGTCCGGTTGGTGTTGACTTGATATTTTCAAGAATGGTTTACGAGCACGTTGATGACAACGAGCGTTTAATGAGGGCGCTTCTTGGGCACCTTAATCCAGGTGGCATGGTTTTGCACTTGCACCCTGCGCTCGGTTCGCCCCCTTTTATATTGAATAAATTACTTCCAGAAATTGCGTCTCAAGCGATTCTTCGAGCGTTCTTTAAAAATCGAACAGATGACGGCACTCCGAAATTTCCCGCAAGGTACGATAACTGCTGGGCTACTCGGTCTCAAGAGCGGCGAATACTTGATTGGGGATATAGTTATGTTTCGTGCGTGCCATTCTGGGGTCACAACTACTATGATAAGATCCCCGTTGTTGGTGGGATTGAAAAAATTTCGAGAAGAATCTTTATGGAGTTAAGGTTACGTCATGTGGCGTCCTTTTGTTATACGTTTGCAGTCAAGTGAATCTGTCGTGAGCGGGTCAATGTTGGCAATCAAGGAGCGATAGTCGTCAAGGGATTTGAGTCATGGTTGCGTAAGCTTCCCCGTCAAGGCGACAGTTCAAAAGTAGAGTTTCTGGCGGCAAGTAATCTGGCCTCGGCTGGTGTCATGTTGCCCAGCGCATCGTGCGGTCGTTCCTCGTTGTATTCGATCATCCACCAGTAGGTGGCTTCGCGGACAT
>NZ_QEQK01000021.1 GCF_003151135.1 Abyssibacter profundi | reverse complement strand
GGTGTGAGCCAGGTCCGCCTGAACGACGTCGCGTGGCTGCTGAACACCCGGCCAAGAAAACGTTTTGACTTTCAGACCCCGCAGGAGCTTTTCGACCAAGCAACGGCGGATTATCTCAATCATGTTGCACTTGATTCTTGAATCCAAGTAGTGCGCCCACATTGGGATAACTGAAGGTGATTTAGAAAAACATGTGGTGGCGCGTTGAGGAAGATTCCCCACTGTTTCCGCATAGAAAGCCAGAAGTTCGGGCTTCTGATTGTAGTCGACGGCCAGAAACAGCTCATACGGGTCATTGAAGTCTTTCGGAAGTGAGCATTTGAAGCGACACTCTCCCTCGTTACTGAAAGATTTTTCGAGTATGTCAGGCCCAACATACTTGTATATCGGCTTACTCATGCTCTTTGCCTTGAAGCCCAACGCCCACCATGAGCGGCATATTTGGAGTGGAGCGCGAAGCGCGTAGCGGAGAATACGTCTCGCTCCATGGCGATGTTAGAGGGCATGCCACGACACCCAAACGAAATGAGCCGCCAACAGGCCGGCAAACAAATAAAGCAAGATGGTGCCGGTGATTGAAACCATCCTGCGTCTCTTGCCGGTACGGTCTGCTGCAATCCATTCTTCCGAAGGCACTAACTGAAAGACGATCGGGCCCGCTAGAAATCCGACGAGTGCCGCCGGCCAGAAACCTTCCAAGAACCATTCCGCTTTTTGTAGCCAGCGCTCCCACAAGGGCACACCAGTTGCGGCCCAATCAGCGGTGGGTAGCGCGTGCTGGAATTTCCACATGCCACCGACAACCCAACCAGAGATCAGTGCCAGAAAAAGAGAAAACCAGAGGTATGTGCGAATGCGCTTCATGCGCTCTAACGCTCATCGGATTGCAAAATGCCGTATAGCACGCAGGATGCTTGCGGTATAACGAGCGCTAATGCTCTGTAAGTCACTGAATCACCTAGGCGTTGTCGTGCAATTGCGGTGTGGCGAGCGTGGAGTTACGGCCAAATGCCGTATAGCACGCGTCTTGAGCCAGCGTAGTGCCCTAAATTCCATCACATACTACGAGTTCTGCGGAAAAAAACGGACACAGCTGGTGTTTGAGGGTATGACTAGGTGCCGTGTGCTGGTGTCGTCTCGTTGGTAGTCTGCGATGCAGGGAGTGTGGGGCGGTACCAACACAACAAGGGAGAGACGCGTGCGAGCAGTGGTTTGCCAGAACACCGCGATGACGGTGGAGGATTTACCCGAGCTGGTGCCTGCCAAGGGGCAGGTGTTGATTGAGGTGGAGCGCTGCGGGATTTGCGGGTCGGATCTGCACTTGCGGCATGCCTGCGATGAGATGAAGGGCTTGCTGGGGCGCGTGGGTGCAGGGCACTTGGTGCCGTCGAGCTCGGATCGTCTGGTGTTTGGGCATGAGCTGTGCGGGCGGGTGCTGGAGCATGGGCCGGGTACGCGCAAGCGATTAAAGGTCGGCACGCGGGTCGTGGCGCAGCCGTTTTTGCGGGTGGGGTCGGATATCCACCTCTGCGGGCTATCGCCGATTGCCACCGGTGGGTACGCCGAGCGGATGTTGTTGCAGGAGTCGGCCCTGCTGCCGGTGCCCAATGGGCTGTCGGCGGATATGGCGGCGTTGACGGAGCCCATGTCGGTGGGCCTGCATGCGGTGCAACGCAGCGACATCGGCAAGCGCGATATGGCGGTCGTGATCGGCTGCGGGCCGGTGGGGCTGGCGGTGATCTGCCTGCTCAAGGCGCGGGGCGTGGCCACGGTGGTGGCCAGCGACTTTTCACCGGGGCGGCGGGCGCTGGCCCGGCAGTGCGGGGCCGATGTCGTGGTGGACCCGGCTGAAGACAATCCCTATGCCGACCGGGGCAAACATCAGTTTTTCCATGAGTTACCGGATCTGCTGAAGCTGGGCGTCGATACCCAGGATGCGCTGGCGCGTCTGCCCATTCCGTCGCATCTGATCTGGCGTGCGGTTGAAACACTGGGTGTCGGTATGCCCCAGCGGCCGGTGATTTTCGAGTGCGTGGGCGTGCCGGGCATTGTTCAGCAGATCATCGATCAGGCGCCGATCATGTCGCGCGTGGTGGTGGTGGGCGTGTGTATGCATGTGGATCGATTCGAGCCGGCTTTGGCCATTCAAAAAGAAATCGACCTGCGCTTTGTCTTCGGGCAAACGCCGCTGGAATACCGCGACACCCTGCATCTGATTGCCGAGGGCAAGGTGGCCTGCGAGCCGATGATCAGCGGCGTGGTGGGGCTGGATGGTGTGGCCGGGGCCTTTGATGCGCTGGCCGATCCCGAGCAGCACGCCAAAATTCTCATCGACCCCAGCTCGGTCGCCACAACGCCGGAGCCGCTGCAGCGCTGATGGGCTGCGCAGCCGCACGAGGGTGGCTGCGCGTGCTCTATAGTCTGGGCGATCTGATCCGAGCCACACCGCAGGGACCGCCGCGTGCCTCAACCCATGAATGACCTGATTCTGTTTGGTGCCACCGGGTTTACCGGCGGCCTCACGGCGGAGTACCTGGCGCGCCATGCGCCGGACTCGCTGCGCTGGGCGCTGGCCGGGCGTAGCGTGCGCAAGCTGGCCGATGTGAAGCGTCGCTTGGCCAAGCTGTCGCCCGCCTGCGAGTCGCTGGGGCTGGTGCAGGCCGATGTGAACAATCCGGAATCGCTGGCCGCCATGGCGGCGTCGACCCGGGCGGTGGTCACGACGGTGGGGCCGTACATTCACTACGGCGAGCCGCTGGTTAAAGCCTGCGCCGAGGCCGGGACGCATTATCTGGACCTGACCGGCGAGCCGGAATTTGTCGAGCTGTGCCTGCAGCGCTACGACGCGGTGGCCCGCGACACGGGCGCAAAGATCATCAATTGCTGCGGCTTCGATTCCATTCCGCATGATCTGGGCGTGCTGTATACCGTGTTGCAATGCCCGCCGGATGTGCCCTTGCGGATTCGCGGCTATGTGTCGCTGTCTATGGATGTGTCTGGAGGCACCTGGCAGTCGGCCATCCATGCGTTCTCGCGGGCCAGGCATTACCTGCAGCTGCGCCGCCAACGGGGGCGCTCACCCGCGCCCTCGGGCCGGCAGGTTCGGGCCTTGCCGCCGGGGCTGCGCCGGGAGCCGCAGATCGGCGGCTGGGCGGTGCCGTTTCCTACCATCGACCCGCAGGTGATCCGGCGTTCGGCCCGGGCACTGGACCGCTACGGACCGGATTTTCGCTACGCCCATTATCTGCAGCTCAAGCACTGGCCGCTGGTGCTGGCAGGCGGGGCCGGGGCGACAACGCTCTTCGCACTGGCGCAGATACCGCCAACCCGGCGCTGGCTGTTATCGCGACGTACGGCCGGGCAAGGGCCCAGCCCGGAGCGGCGAGCCAGAAGCTGGTTTGAGGTGCGGTTTCTGGCTGATGCCGGGGGGCAGGCGCTGCGCACGCAGGTCAGCGGTGGCGACCCCGGTTATGACGAAACCGCCAAGATGCTCGGTGAGGCCGCGCTTTGTGTGCTGCTGGATAAGACGCCGGACCATGCCGGTGTGATCACCCCGGCCATGGCGTTTGGCGAGCCGCTCATCCACCGCCTGCAACAGGCCGGCATGCGTTTCGACAGCCAATGGACGCCACGCCCAGGGAGGGCCGTATGACACCGCTGGATCTTGCACTGATCGCGCTGGACGACGGGCTGAAGCCATACCAGGCGGCGCTGGGTACCGATCTGGTGGCCTACCGCAACCACTGTGCGCGTGTGCTGCACGCATTCGACTCGCTGGTCAGTGACGAGACCGCCATGCGACAGGCCGCGGTGGCCACGATCTACCACGACCTCGGCATCTGGACGCACGGCACGCTGGATTATCTGGACCCTTCAGCCGACCTGGCGCGCGACGCTCTGGTCGAGATGGGTGAGCCCGGCTGGGTGGATCCAGTCGTGGCCATGGTGGTCTGGCACCACAAGCTCCGGCCTTATACCGGCCCGCATGCCGATGTGGCCGAGCCCTACCGGCGGGCGGATTCCGCCGATGTCATGTTGGGGCTGGTGCGTTATGGCATCGACGGCGAGGTGCTGCGGGCGGGGCGCGCCCGCTTCGCCAACGCCGGCTTTCACAAGCGGTTGATGCAATTGGGCGGCCGGCGCTTTCTGCGCAAGCCCTGGTCACCGCTGCCGATGTTCCGCTGGTAACGGCCCACCGGCAGCAGGCGGCTTAGCCCCCGAACAGGCGATCGGCCGTGCGGTCGGTGGCATCCACCAGTCGGTCGACGATGCCGGGCTCGGTGGCCGAATGGCCGGCATCCGGCACCATGTGGAACTCGGCTTCCGGCCAGGCCCGATGCAGGTCCCAGGCCGTTTGCGGCGGGCAGACCACGTCGTAACGGCCCTGGACGATAAAGCCCGGGATGTGGCGGATGCGCTCCACGTTGTGGATGAGCTGGTCAGGGTGGTCGAGAAACCCGCCATGCACGAAGTAGTGGGCCTCGATGCGGGCAAAGGCTTCTGCGAACTTGGCATCCTCAAAAGACTGCACCAGCGAATCGCTGGGGATGAGCTTGCTGGTCGAGGCCTCCCAGGTAGCCCAGGCGCGGGCCGCCGGGATACGAACCTCGGGGTCGTCGTGGGTCAGGCGGCGGTAGTAGGCCTGCAGCAGGTCATCGCGTTCCGCTTCCGGAATGGCGTGGTAGTAACGCTGCCAGGCATCGGGAAACATGCGGCTGGCACCGTCCTGATAAAACCATTCCAGCTCCTGCTGCCGCAGCAGGAAAATGCCGCGCAGAATGATGGCCAGGCAGCGGTCGGGATGGTTTTGCGAGTAGGCCAGCGACAGTGTCGAGCCCCAGGAGCCGCCAAACACGACCCAGGCCTTGATGTCCAAGTGCTCGCGCAGTCGCTCCATGTCGCTGACCAGCGCCCAGGTGTTGTTGTGTTCCAGCTCGGCGTGGGGCGTGGACCGACCGCAGCCGCGCTGGTCGAACAGCACGATGCGATAGCGGTCGGGATCGAAAAAGCGGCGGTACAGCGGCTGGGTGCCGCCACCGGGGCCGCCATGCACGAACACCACGGGAATTCCGTCCGGGTTGCCCGACTCTTCGAACCACACGGTGTGGCCGTCTTCGGGGGGCAGGGTGCCGGTCACACGGGCCGGCAGTTCGGGATATAGGGTTTTCACGGCATCCAGTCATACGGTGAAGTCTGCCCCGCAGTGTCGCACGAGCGCGGGCGGCTTTGCGCAGCGCGCGCAGCAACTTGGCGGTGCGAATAGATTCGTGTTTCCTTAACGCATGTATACCGCTGCCTTCTCCCGTTTTCTGGCCGACCCCGAGCGGCTGCACTTTGCCGCCCATAGCCACCATCCCTGGCCGGATGTCGCGCGCGATGCCCAGCTGCAGGCCTGGGATGATGCCGCGCGCTGGATCGACGCCAAATGGGAGCCGGTGTTCGACACTGTAGTGCCCACCGCGCAGCGGCACATCGCCCGGCTGCTCAAGCTGCCCGCGGCGGAGAGCGTGGTATTCGCCCCCAACCTGCATGAGTTTGTCCTGCGGCTGGCCAGCACGGTGCAGCGTCAGCCCATGCGCGTGCTGACCACCGATAGCGAGTTCCACTCCTTTGCCCGTCAGCTGGCGCGCTGGGAGGAAGCGGGCCTGGCCACGGCGGTGCGCGTGCCGGTGGCCCCCTTCGACAGTTTCCAGTCGCGCTGGGCCGAGGCCGCCGCCGGCGCGTTCGATCTGGTCTACCTGTCGCAGGTGTTCTTCAACTCCGGCTTTGTGGTGCCGGATCTACCGGCGGCGGTGGCCGCCGTGCAATCGCCCGAAGCGGTTGTCGCCATCGATGGCTACCACGCCTTCATGGCGATGGAGGTGGATTGCTCGACCATCGCCCACCGGGCGTTCTACCTGGCCGGTGGATACAAGTACGCCATGGCGGGAGAGGGGGCCTGTTTCATGCACTGCCCCCCTGGCTGGGGCGAGCGGCCGGTCAACACGGGCTGGTTTGCGGGGTTCGACGGATTATCGGGTGCCCAGCAGGGCGTGGCCTATGCCGCGAATGCCATGCGCTTTGCCGGGTCCACCTTCGACCCGACGGCCTTGTACCGCTTCAATGCCGTGCAGGGGTGGTTGGAGCAGCAGCACCTGACGCCGGGACTCATCCATCTGCATGTCGAAACCCTGCAGCAGCAGTTGCTCGATGGCCTGCCGGCGGGTGGACTGACGCGCGACATGCTGGTGCCGCCCGAGCCGCATTCGCGCGGCAATTTTCTGACCTTTCGCACGCCGATGGCCGCCACGCTGCACCAGCGCCTGGCCGAGGCTGGGGTCATGACCGATGTGCGAGGTGACCGCCTGCGTTTCGGGTTCGGGATCTACCAGACCGGCCCGGACGTGGTGGCCTTGCTCAGGCGGCTGGCCTCGCTCGCGGACTGACGCCCGGCGCCGGCGCAACCCCCAATTTACGAGGCGTGGTTGCCGGCCTGTCGCTGTTCGGCAAATTCCAGCGAGTAGCGGTCGTCGGCAATGGCGCGCATGGCGTCCAGTTGTTCTCGAATCAGCGGCCAGGGCGATTCGCTGGTCGGGCCGGGTGTCGCGCTGTTGCGGCTGGCCTCATCCGAAGTCGCCAGGCGAATCGACCAGCCCACCGCGGTGCTGATGACCACGACCTCACGCTGCGCTTCCAGTCGCTCGACGGCATCGATGACGTCGCTGGCGCGCAGCTTCATGCGTTCTGTGAGCGCCTCGACGATATCCAGCAAGGGTTTCGGGCAACTGACGGGGAGTTCGGAGCCCAGGCGCAGCACGTCCTTAACGGCGCGATCCACCAGCGTTTGAAATAGCTCGGTGCCGGGTGAGCGGTCATCCGAGCGACGGTCTTGTCGGGCTGGGTCGTCTTGATGCTCCATGAATCGTCTCTTCGCCGCACTTTATTGTGATGCTTCGACGGTAGGCGTTTTCTGCTGAATCTTGTGTCAAGTTTTGACTGAACGTGCTGCTAAAAAACGCGTTCTTGCCCGCCGCTCGTCGGCAAGTTGGCGGCTTTTTGTAAAGCCGCCGTAAAGGCCTGGGTGCGGGTCGGCGGTGTCGGCGCCCCGCCTGCCACCGGTCGGGCCTGTTGTGGCCTTGAGTCATTTTTACGATGTGATGAACCCATCGATTGGCGCAGACTGAACGATCAATAAGGTGGCCCGTCGTCTGAGCGGGCCCCGCTAATGATTCGACCGGTGTGGCGACCTGCAGGCTGCAGGTTGTGGGAGACGACAACATGACGATGCGTCGCGTGCTGGCCCTTGCGGCCACGAGCTTGGTGTGTGCCTGTGGGGGCGGTGGCAGCGGTAGCGGTGACAATCCGCCCGTGACTCAGCCGCCCGAACGCCTGAGCGGCGTCTTCGTCGATGCGCGCGTGGCCGGCTTGCAGGTACGCGCCGCGGGGCAGCAGCAGCTGACCAATGCGCTGGGCCAGTTCGATTACGACGCGGGCGAGTCGGTGCAGTTCAGCATCGGCGATATCCAGCTGGGTTCGGCCCCTGGCGCCGCCGTCATCACGCCGGTGGAGCTGGTGCCGGGTGCCACAGGCGAGGATCTGTTCGCCGATCCGCCGGCCGTGCTCAACATCATTCGCTTGATGCTGACGCTAGATGCGGACGCCGATCCCGACACCGGACTCACGCTGACCCGGCAAACCCGCACGGCGGGGCTGGGTCGCAGCCTGGACTTTGCCCAATCCCTGGACGAGTTCGGAGCTGACCCGGCCGTGGCCGAGTTCATTGCCGCAGCCACGGGTGGGCTGGCCGCTCGCAAGACCAGTCGCAGCCTGGTCAGCGCCGAGGCGGCGGCTGCGCATTTCCAGCAGACACAGGACGAACTCGCCGACCCCGAGCCCAACACGCCGCCCCTGGTCACGGCGCAGGCGCCGGCCGAGGTGTCCGAAGGCAGCAGCGCCACCTTGTCGGCCAGCGCCACCGACAGCGATGGCAGCGTGACGGGGCTGGCATGGACGCAGGTCGCCGGCCCGGCTGTGAGCCTGACGGCTGCGCAGTCCGCCAACGCCACGTTCTCCGCGCCGCAGGTCAATACCGATACGCGGCTGGAGTTCCAGGTTGTCGCCACCGACGACCAGGGTGCGCGCTCGGCCGATGTGGTGTCGGTCATCGTCCGTGATGTGCCGGGCAACCCGCCGGTGAATGCAGTGCCCACGGCCGATGCAGGTGCCGATCAGACCGTCGACCCGGCAGCGGACGTCACGCTGGATGGTCGCGCCAGTGCCGACAGCGACGGCGCGCTGGTCAGCTACGCCTGGCAGGTGCTCAACAGCAGCGCGATCACGCTTGTGGATGCCGACACCCCGCAGGCCCGGTTCGTGGCCCCGGATACGCCGGCCGAGCAAGTCCTGGTTTTTGAACTCACCGTGACCGATAACGACGGCGCCAGCGCCCGCGATCAAGTGCGGGTGACGGTGCGGGCCGGTAATGCCCCGCCCGTGGCGGCGGCGGGCGATGATCAGACTGTCAACGAGCAGACCGAGGTGACACTGGATGCCTCGGCCAGCAGCGATGCCGACGGCGATGCGTTGCAGTTCGCCTGGCAGCAGCAGGCGGGCACCGCGGTGACATTGGAGGCCGCCGACACCGCCCAGGCGCGGTTCGTCGCGCCGGTGACGACCGAGGTGTTAAGCCTGCGGTTTGAGGTGACGGTGACCGATGCCGAAGGCGCAACGGCCAGTGATCAGATGACCGTGAACGTGCAGCCGGTAAACGCCGCGCCGACCGCGGCGGCCGGTGAAGACCAGGCCGTCGATGCGCTGGATGTGGTGACGCTGGACGGCCAGGCGAGTGCCGACAGCGACGGCACGATTCAGCAGTACGCCTGGTCGGTGATCGACGCCGATCTGACCATCGATGATGCCGACCAGCCGGTGGCGCAGTTCACGGCGCCGGATGTCGACGTGCCCAGCACGCTAACCCTGCGCCTGGTGGTGACCGACAACGAGGGCGCCTCGGCCAGCGATGAGCTGAGCGTGACGATAACGCCCAACGAGCCGCCGGTGGCGGATGCCGGGGCCGATCAGCAAACCGACGAAGGCCAGACCGTGGTGCTGAGCGCGGCCGCCAGTACCGATGCCGATGACGAGATCACCGACTACGCCTGGACCCAGCTCAGCGGGCCCACGGCCGAGTTGACCGAGGCGGACTCCGCGGTGGCCAACTTCGTCGCACCGGAAGTCGAGGCCGACAGCGAGCTGGTCTTCCAGGTGACGGTGACCGATGCGCGTGGCAAATCGGATACCGATACCGTCACCGTCGGTGTGTACGACATTCCCGTGGGTAAGCTGCGCATCGGCGCAGCCAAAGCCTCGGTGGTGCCGTCCCAGGCGCATATCGACGGCATCGAAGAGCCGCGATTCGCAGGGGCGACCCACCTGCAGAAGTTCAACCTGGGCGGCTTTGGCATCGACCCGGCCGGGAATTTCCCCGATCCGTTTGGTGCCCTGGGCGAGAACCTGACGGAGCCGGCGTCCGAGCGTTTCCATGAAGGGCCGCATGGCCCTGAGCAGACCTGGATTCGTGCGTTGTTCGTCGAACAGCGCAACGCCGATGACTCGCGCACCCAGGTGTTGTTCCTGGTGCTCGACGCCATCGGGGCCGGCAATGTGATCCAGAACGAGCTGCGCGCGGCCGTTGTCGCGGCCACGGGCATCGCGGCGGACAACATTCTCTTTGGCCAGACGCACAGCCACGCCGGCGCCGATCTGCAAGGCTTGTGGGGTGGTGTGCCGCAGGACTGGATTCGCAACACGCTGTACCCGGCGGCTGCCCAGGTCGCGCTGGAAGCCATGGCCGGGCTGGAGCCGGCGCAGCTCGAGGTCAGCCATGGCGACATGGCGCAGTGGAACAACTACCGGCGGCCTCGCCGGCTCGACCCCGAGGAAGACGCCGACACCCTGGCCACGCTGATGAAGGCCCGCGGCCTGCGCAGCGGTGAGGTGCTGGGCACCTTGCTGCAGTTCAACGCCCACCCGACCTCGATCAACGAGGACCCGCGTGTGCCGCACCCGGACTACATCCTCGGTGCGGTGGACCATCTGGAGCAGCAGTATCCGGGCAGCGTGTCCCTGTACTTCAACGGCCCCATCGCCGATGCCTCGGCCTCTGGGCCGACCAGCGGCGAGACACCCTACGACCGGGTGCGCAGCCGCGGCGCCGGCATGGCCACAGATGCCGAAGGCTTCACGCTGGACCGCATCATCGATGGTGGCCTGACCGTGCGGCATGAAACCGTGTTGCTGCCCGTGACCAATCCTTTGTTCATCGGTGCCGGGCTGCTGGGCGCATTCAACCGCTACTACGATTTCCTGGAGCTGCCGGTGGCGGATATTCCCGGCATCGGTCCGGAGATCGCCCCGGTGCTAACCACGCTGCCGCAGGTCACGCCCACCGCGCAGACGCTGGTGTCGCGGGTCAGTCTGGGTGAGACCGGAAGCGGGCTGGAGCTGGTGACATTGCCCGGAGAGGCAACCGGCACGTTCGGCGCATTCGTCCGCTCCTTGGCCGCGCCCGGCGATCATGTGATGTTGCTGGGCCTGACCCAGAACTCCTTCGGCTACATCCTGCCCGAGGAGGAGTTCAGCTACATCAACGCCAGCGGCGACGATGGCTTCACCCTGCCGTTTACCGGCTACGAGGAATTTGTCTCGCTGGGGCCGCTGACGGCGCCGCTGCTGCGCGCACAGGGTTATCTGCCCTTGTTCGATGCCGAGAACAGCGAGCAGGTGCCGCCCTATCTGCAGGCCTGCGAGGCCGACCCGGCGGCCGAGGGTTGCATCTTCAACATCATCGGCCAGCGGATGGACTACGTGCAGCGCGGTCTGGCCGGTGCCTGTCTGGACAATGGCGGGCCGGAGGAATTCTGCAGCCTGCTCAACCCGGATACCCCGCTGGCTGAACCCTGCCGCGATGCCGGTCTGCCCGAAGGCGTGTGCGCCGTATTCGAGGGCGCGGGCAGCGATGAGCCCGACGACAGCATGCTGATCGGTGATGCCCTGCAGGCCGCCGTGGCCGGTTGTGATGTGCTGGACCCGGCGCACTGCCTGCTGCCGTTTCCCAGCAACCATTTCACCGTGACCGCACCGGAGGGCAGCCCACAGGCGGCGGGGACCGGCCGACGGGTGAATTTTGATGTGCTGGCCATGCCGCGCAACACCGCGGGCAAGCCCATCGAACCCACCGAGTGGAACCGCAATGACGGCTTCTCGCCAGGTCAGATGCTGGTCACGTTTGTGCCGGATCTCGCCGCGAACGCCGATGGCAGCATCCCCGGCGCGCCGCCGCTGAGCCATATCCCGGCGTCGCTGGATGTCGCCGGCAGTTCGGTGGTGGTGCTCAATGCCGAGACGGGCGAGCCGCATCCGGTCTGGGCCGAGATCAACCTCAATGCCGGCCTGCTGTTGCCGGGGCAGGGCACGCCCAACCCCGCGGGTGCGCAGGCGGCGATGTTAATCCGTCCGGCAACCAACTTTGATGAAGGGCAGCGCTATGTCGTGGTGCTGAAGTCGTTGGTTGATCAGGCCGGTGCTCCGATCACCGCCCAGCCCGCGTTCGCCACCTGCCGCGACGCCCGGGCCACGCAGCTGCCACCGGTGGCCGAGCGCTGCGATGCACTGGCCCGCGACGTGTTCCCGGTGCTGGAGTCGGCGGGGATCGCCACGGCCGGTAACGAGGCGCTGTATCTGGCCTGGGACTTCACGGTCGCCAGTACGGAAAACAATATTGCCCGGCTGCGGCATATGCGTGACGACGCCTTCCGCAATCACCTGGGTCAGGTTGAGGACGCCAGCGGCGCCATCACCGATCTGGGTGCGGCGCCGGGCTTCACCATCGACCGTGTGACCGAGCAGCCCTACGGTGATAGCAGCTCGCGGCGCATTGCTCGGCGTATCGAGGGCACATTGACCGTACCCAGTTATGTCACGCCGACGGACCCCGCCCCGGTGGACAATCTGTCCCTGCAGCTGGAAGCGCTATGCAACAGCTTCCCGCAGGCCGACATTGCCGATGGCTGTGCCGAGGTGCTGGGTATCGCCGATGGCGGTTCGCTGCCGCCTAACCGCTTGTTCTACAACCCGGCGGATGGTCTGAACCCGGCCGATCCCGTGGGCTCGCGTTTCGGCGACGGGCTGCCAGATTCAACCGGTACGATGACCACGCGCTTCACCTGCCAGATACCGGCCGATGCCTCGCCGGACAACCCTGCGCGGCCCGGCGTTTACGGCCACGGCCTGCTCGATGGCCATCAGGCAGTGAACTATGACCGCGTGCCGGAATTCTCTTCGGATCACAATTTCCTGTTCTGCGGCGTCGACTTGTTCGGCTTTTCCACCGGCGATCTGGTGAACGTGCTGGGCTCGCTGCTGGACCTGTCCAATTTCCAGGTCGTGCCGGATGCCTCGCAGCAGGGTTTGCTGAACTTCCTGTTCCTGGCGCGTGCGCTGCGCCATCCGGACGGATTCGGCGCCCACCCGGCGTTCCAGCAGGCCGGGCAGCCGGTGTTTTCCAACCGCGAGGTGTTTTACGACGGCAACTCCCAGGGCGGCATCAGCGGCGGTCCGGTGGTGGCCTTGTCCAAGGACATTACCCGTGGCGTGCTGGGCGTGGTCGGCATGAACTATTCGACGCTGCTACGGCGTAGCGTCGATTTTGACAAGGCCTACAACTTTGACGGGCTGCCTCCGTATGCGTTGCCACTGTATCTGTCCTACACCAACGATCTGGATCGAGACCTCGGCTTTGCCTTGATCCAAATGCTGTGGGATCGCAGCGAGAACAACGGCTACGCCCATCACATCACCGATAACCAGGCGCTGGGTGGGCCGGACAATCAGGTGCTGCTGCACCCGGCCTTTGCGGATCATCAGGTGACGCACTGGAGTGCCCAGGTGATGGCGCGGACCATCGGCACCCAGGTTGGCGATTTGTACCACCGCCGGCCGGGCGAGGATGTGCCTTTCGTCTATGCCTCACGCGAGGCGTTCTTCGACGCGCGTGATCCCGATACCGCGCCGTTCTGGGACATCCCGCTGGTCGGCCGCGATGCCGAGGCCCGCTACGACGAACCCGGCTGCGCCGTCGCGCCCTGCCGGACGGACAAGTCCGGATTCATCGAGTTCGACGAGGGCAAGACGGCCTCGCCGCCCATTGGCAATGTGCCGCCACGGGCCGATGACGAAGACCCCCACCAGTACCCGCGCCGGACGGCGTTCGGCATGTGTCAGAAATCGCACTTCCTGCATGAGCAGGGGCGGTTGATCGATACCAATACCCAGCGGATCGTCGCCAGCCGCGCCGAATGCCCGGCCGTGCCGCCGGTGCTGCCGGGTGACGCGGGCACAGGCAGCGGGGGCACGGGTGGCTTCACCGAAGCCGACTGTGTGGACGCGGCCAGCCAGATCAGCGAAGAGGGTGCGGAGGCCTTCTGTGCCGCCGTGTTTGCGCTGTCGCCACCGGATGTCGAGGGCTTTGCCGCGGCGATCCAGCAATGTGGTTTCGACGAGAGCGGACCGAACTGCGTGTTCAATGCCGGCTTTGATCATCTGGGCGGCGACACGCTGGCCCTGTTGCTGGCCACGGTGGCCGAGCAATGCGATGCCTCGGGCGATGATCTGTGCGCAGCCTTTAATGACGCCGTGCCGGATGTCCTGCCTGCATTGTCGCGCCCGCTGGTGCGCGGGGGGCTGGTTTCCGAAGCGCTGCCGCCCGTCGTTCCCAGCCACAAGACTGTCGATGGCAACCCGTCCGACTGGGCGGGGGCGTCCAGCTATCTGGGGGGTACGCAGCATTGGTCGGCGGGCGAGCATGTCTACACCGACTACCTGTTCGACGCCCGGGGCGCGGACAACGGCGACGACGCTCGTCGGCTGGCCTTGTTGGGGCCGGTGATCGAGATCAACGATCGCGCACGCCGTATCGATCAGCTGGAACAGGCAGTGGGTGATCAGTTGGGCGTGCCCAAGCCAGTGGGGGCCTCCGACAGCTACGGCGAGACCGGCTTGGCCGATGGGACCGACCTGCATGAATTGCGGCTGGCCTCCAACGGCAGCGAGTTGTTTGTGTTGGCCCGGCTGGTGAATCTGGTCGATGCCGCGACAGCCGATCTGCTGCTGCTATTCGATACCCAGGATGATGCGCCGCGTGGAGCCGGTATTGGCCACGGGCTGCAAACGGATCAGTTCGATCTGGCGGTTCGCCTGCGCCAGGGCAGCGTCACGGCCTGGTCCATTGCCTCGGGCGAGGCCGTGGAGCTGGGTGGTGTCGTGCAGGCCAGTGCCGAGCACAACGCGGTTGAAGCCGTGCTGCCGCTGGAGGCGCTTGCCGTCGATGGGCTGCTGCGCATGACCGCGCTGACCCTGGATGCTGAGGGCCGGCCGTCCAATGTGGCCTATCGCTTCGGCGAGCCCATTGCCGGGGTTTACAACGAACAGCATCAGGCGCTGGCGCTGCATGCCGGCCGTGTCGATGCCTTCGTGAACCTGATCGATGTCGCCTCGATGACCGGGGGGCTGAGCGAACGGGTCCGCCCGGGCGTGGGCTACCACGAGCGTCAATTCCTGTCGGGCGCGAATATTTCCACCGAAGGGGGCGAGAACGGCCGCCTGCAGCATTACGGGCTTTACATCCCCAGTGGCTATGACGGCAGCACGCCGACGCCCATCACGTATTGGCTGCACTATCGCGGCGGCAAGGGCCATAGCGGCGCGGCCTGGACACCCCGATTGATCCGCCAACTGGGTGAGGACGTCGGCAACATCGTCGTGACCCCACGCGGCCGAGGCACGTCGAGCTGGTACACCACCGATGCGCATCAGGATGTCTTCGAGGTCATGATGGACGTCGAAGGGTTGGATGTGTCCGACCGTGCCCCGACGGTTGATGCCGCCACGGGTCTGGCCCAGGCGCTGGCGCTGAACGTGGACAGCCGCCGCCGATATCTCAGCGGCTATTCCATGGGCGGCTACGGCACGTATTTGTTCGGGCTGCTGTACCCAGACCTGTTCGCGGCCGGCTATAGCAGCTCGGGTGCAACCACCCAGGGTGCCTGGACCGGGATCGGCCCGGATGTGGACCTGTGCACGCAGACCTTCGAGGCCGGGGGTGAATCCGGCAGCGCCTGCTTTATCGAGGCCAATGACGGCGATGCCAATGCCCAGCTCAATTTCCGCTTGCTGGAGAATGCCCGCCACTTCCCGCTGTCCATCCATCACGGCACCACCGATGAACTGGTGCCGTTCCCGGGCGTGGAACGGCTGGCCGACCGCCTGACCGAGCTGGGCTACCGCTCGGACTTCCTGCGCTTTATCGGCTACGAGCACTTCTCCCAGGCCGCCATTGACGAATGGGTTGACGGTGCGCGCTATCTGCAGCGGTTTGCTATCGACCCGAATCCGCGACAGGTCACCTACAAGCTGGTGCCGGCGCTGGTGGATGCGCTGAATACGGTGCGTCCCGATCCACGGGATGCGACTTTTGCCTTTGCGCCGGACGGTGCCTACTGGGTCGACGGTCTGGTGGTGCGGGGTGTTGATCCGGCCAATCCGCGCGATACCTCCGTCACGGGCCAGATCGATGTGACCTCGCAGGCGCTGCCGGGTGCGAGCATCGTGCCCGTGCCGCAGACCGGCCTGTGGCCAGATGCACCGGCGGCTTCCAGTCCGATTCTTGCGGCAGGGCACAGCACACCCTTTGTGCGGTCGGGCCTGGAGTGGGTTGAGGTCGGCGACGAGCCGCTGGCCAACGCCTTTGAGGCGACACTGACCGGGCTCACCGCCGCGTCGCTGGATGTCACGCGCATGGCGCTGGACCTGAGCCAGCCAGTCGATGGCCAGGTGATGACCGATGGTGACGTGACGCTGCGGCTCACGGCGCTGAGCGTCGAGGTGGATCTCTGGGTCAATGGCCAGCGGCAGGCCCGCCGGGTTGCCGGTGAGATCGACATTGCCTTGCCGGCCGGCCTGCATACCGTGCAGCTGCTGCCGCCGGGGCAAACCCCGGCCACCGCGCCGCCGCCACCTAGCAATGTGTCAGAAGCTGCCGAGGCTGCGGTGACGGAACTGCAGGCGCAATGCGACGCGCAAAGCCCGTCGAGCGAGTTCTGCGAAGTATTCGACTTGCTGACCGGCACCTTGTTGCTGGGCGCGGAACAAGCGCTGGGCATGCTGGCCCAGCAATGTGAAGCTCTGCTGGCCGGTGCACCGGAATGTGCGTTGATTGCCGATGTCCCGCTGGGGGGTGACGGCGTGGCCAAGGCCGGCGCGGCCATTGTCGATGCCAGCTGGCACATGGGGCCATCGGCGGGTCAGTTCGCGGCGACAGGTGCCGGCGTGGACGGCGGGCGTGGCTACGACCCGTACATGCACGCGACGCGCAAGGTGAGTTCCGACACCCTGGCGGACCGCATCACCACACGGGCGCTGGTGGTCGAGGGCGGCAATGGCAAGCGTGTGGCCGTTGCGACCAACGACCTGTACCTGCCCAACGACCTGATGCGGCGCCGGCTGGTGCAACTGCTGGCCGAGCACGATGCGCTGGCCGTGCTGGAGGGCCGCACGCCCACCGGTATTACCGAGGCCAATCTGGCCATGACGGTGTCGCATTCACATGCCTCGCCGTTCTACTCCACCCCGGCCTTTGGCACCTGGATCTTCCAGGATGTATTCGACATCCGCTTTTATGACTACATGGCGCAGCAGATGCGTGATGCCATCGTCGAGGCGGCCGAGTCCATGCGACCGGTGACCATGGGTGGTGCGGCCGTGTATGCCAACGACGTCCGTGGTCATACCTACGGGCCCAAGATTTCGCAGGAACAGCGCAGCCCCAATACCCCGGCCGGGCAGCCCTACGACTACACCACGCGGCAGCTGTACGTGCTGCGCTTTGATGATGCCGTGACCGGCGACAACCTGATCAACTGGGTGGTGCTGGGTGTGCACCCCGAATGGGTTTGGGGCGAGGAAGTGATCTCCGGCGACCTGACCCACGCAACCATGCGATTGCTGGATCGCGAGACCGGCGCCATCAATTTGATGTCGCAGTCCGAGACCGGCACCGCCGGGCCGCATAAGGATGAGCGGGCTCACGATGGGGCCGAGCGTCACGAGTATCAGGAGGCCGCGTTTGCCGGCGCGCATCGCGCGGCCCTGCAGGCCGCCGACACGGTGCTGGAGGCGCTGGAGCGGATCGCCACCGACACGCCCTGGGATCCCCACCAGTTCGCCGCCCGCAGCAATGACTTTGTGGTCGACTATGCCTATCAGCGCTTCGCGCCGCCGGTGACGCGGCCCATCCCCGGGGTGTCGAACTGCAATGCGGACCGCTTGTATTACGACGCCAATCCAGGGGTGCCGGTGATCGGCTTCCCGGATTGCGAACACGTGGCCGATGATGTTGAGGGCACGGTCGTCGAGCCCTTTGAGGACGCGCTCACCGAGTTCTTCGGAGAGGAGCCGCCGGTGAGCTACGACGACGTGCATGCGGCGCTGACCAGCGTCACGGGCGGACTCGCCGATCAGCTGGCCGAGCTGGGCGTGCCCTTGCCGGTGAGCTACAGCGCCACCACGCTGGGGCTGGTCGAAGAACAGGCCACGGTGCCGATCCAGGCCTTCAAGCTGGGCGATGTCGCCGTGACTTTCTGTCCATGCGAGCAGTTCACCGATCCGGCGCTCAACGTCATCAGCCGTCTGAACCAGGTGGCCGGCGATATTCACACGGGCTGGGACTGGGATGTGGGCTATGCCGGTGACAACCCGCTGCGTGATCCCGGCGCCAATGGTGACTTCGTCCACGGTGCCGATGAAGTCGGTTGCACGGTGGATGCCGACACCGCCGTGTGTCCACACCCCAGCCGCGGCAATGGCAGCCTGCTGAGCACCACACGCACGGCCTTTGATGTGATGAAGGCGCAGATTCACAACAATGCTGCGGGCTGGGATGACGAGTTGATCCGGGCCGATGCGAACGGCGGCCTGTGGACGCCGCTGCATGCCGAGGCCGAGCCGACCGACCCGGCCCAGATTCTCGGCAACTTCACGCATGAAGAGCACCCGGATCAGGGCTATGGACTGGTGATTCCGGTGGGCATGGCCAATGACTACTGGGGCTACATGCCGGCGTATCGCGAGTACCGGGCGCATGACCACTACCGCAAGGCATTGGCCGGCCTGGGCCCGCATGGCGCGGACTTCCTGGCCACGCGCATGTCGCGGTTGGCCGCCAGTCTGAATGGTGGGGCGGGCATGATGCCGTCACCGCGCGATCTGGCGTATCTGGCCGAATCGGGCCGGGCAGAACTGCTGGCGCAGTCGCTGGGTGAAATCGGCCGGGGCGTGCGTCTGGTCTACGACCTGACCCAACCGACCGACGGCGGCACGCCGAGCATTGTGACGCAGCCGCAGGACATCGAGCGCTTTGACGCCGCGACGGTCCAGTGGATCGGCGGGGCGACCTGGCTGGGCATGCCGACGGTGACGGTGGAGCGGCTCGAAGGCGAGCAATGGATCGTCGTGGGCGACCAGCAGGGCGAGGTGCCGCTGCATGTCGACTTCCTGGGCGGGACCTACATCGAGGGCGACGGTGACTTCCAGGGTGTGGTGATTCCCGATCCGGCCGACTACGGTGCCTGGCGCGCCGGGCAATTCGAATGGGTGTGGACCGCAGGCTATGAGGCGTTTGCCTCTGAGGTGGCGGTCACCGATGCGAATGACAGCAGCCGCCCGCTTGGGCCGTATGCCACGCCAGCGGGGACCTACCGGTTCGTGATCGCGGGCCAGCGGCAGGATCTGGGTGGCCCGGTCGACTATGCCTTGACCAGCGATCCCTTCGAGGTGCGACCCTGGGGCGGGATTACTGCCGAACAGGCCGCCGTCAATGCGGGCATCGTCCGCTTCGGCCTGGGCCCGGTGACCGTGCACGAGGCGTTCCAGCGCGGTGCCAACACGCGTGAACCCACAAACCAGTTCGGCCCGCGCACGGTGGGGCCCATCGACTACCCGGACACCTGGTCGGTTGTCGCCGCGGGAGATGCGTCGCTCATGCCCTGGCTGCGGAACGAGCGCAACATGCATCGCTATGCCGGTGGTGTCGAGGAGCAGTACTGCCATCGCTGCAGCTTCCGACCCTGGCGGGATACTGGCGTGGGCGAGCAGGTGGAGGTGACCACGGTGGAAGCCGGTGGCCAGATTCGGACCGTGCCCGCGCAAAGTCCGGATGGCCTGAACTGGGAGGCCACCGTCGGCGACGGCCCGGCCTACATCGCCCCGGGCGGTATTCGTGATGCCTACGGCAACACGAACCGCAGTTGCATCAATCTCGTCGGCGACGCCTGCCCGACGAGCTAGGGGAGCCCTCTGCGGCTCCATAGATCGACCTCAACGCCTGCGGGAGACCATCCCGCAGGCTCTGCAAGAGCACAGCATGTTTGAACAATCTACACGGCGCCTGATGCCGTGCCTCACCGCTTTGGCGGTCCTGACGGGCTGTGGCTCGAACGCCGGTACCCCGGCTGCCGAGCAACTGGCCGACACGCGTTTCGCCTATGCCAATGCCTGCTGGCTCATCGGCGACGGTCAGCGTTTCATCGCGGCCGATTCCAGTGGCTACCACCTGGTGGACGATCGGGAGCAGGCCGCACCGATCTACTTCAAGCCGTCGGCGCTAGGTCGCTACCTGTTGCAGGATGTCGACGCCCGGCTGCTGGCCGCGCAGGCCGGTGGCCTGGCTCCGGCCGATATGGCAAGCGAGGCTGCAGACTGGGTGGTCTCGCTGGTCGACGGCGGCACGGCATTCCAGGCAGGGGACGGATCGGGCCAGCTCGTGCTGACGGCCGATGGTGGTCTGGCCGTCACGGATGCGCCGGCCGACGGGGACGTGACGGCCCTGGCGGTGCCCGCGGGCACAGGCTGCACGCCGTTTCCCGAGGCCGAACTCAACGCCGTGGGGACGCCGTTCTCGGGCAGCTTGGCCGATGGCACGGTTCGGGGCTTCACCGACACCCATGTGCATTTAATGGCCTTTGAGCGGCTGGGTGGGCAGGTGGTCCACGGTCGTCCGTTTCATCCTTATGGCGTGACATCGGCGCTGAACGCCTGCACCGAAAACCACGGCGTTGACGGATCGGCCGATTTCATCGGCAATTTTCAGCGTGAAGGCCAGCCCACGGGTTCGCATGCCAGCGACGGGTGGCCCACGTTTAGCGAGTGGCCGGTGCATAACACCCTGTCGCACCAGCAGACCTACTACGTCTGGTTGCAGCGTGCGTGGATGGCCGGATTACGGCTGGTCGTCAACCACTTCACCGCTGACGAGGGGCTTTGCAACATCGCGCCGCTTAAGCGCAACAGTTGCGATGAGATGACCTCGGTGCGCCTGCAACACCAGGGGTTGCTGGAGTTGCAGGACTATATCGACGCCCAGGCCGGCGGTCCCGGCCAGGGGTTTCTGCGGATCGTGACGTCGCCCGCCGAGGCGCGCTCGGTGATCGAAGCCGGGCAGCTGGCCGTGGTCATGGGCGTGGAGTCATCCAAGATCTTTGGCTGCGGTGAGGTCATGGACGCGCCGCAGTGCACGGCCGAATCCATGGAGGCGGCGATCGACGAGATCGAGGGCATGGGCATTCGCTCGATCTTCCCGTCGCACTGGTTCGACAATGCGGTGTCGGGGCCGGGCTTGTTCGGACCCACGGAGCTGGCGATAGGGAAGCGCTGATTGATTCGCACCACCAAGACGGAGCCGGTTTTCCCGCGAGCCCAGGCGGAGTGAGTGCCGCTTGGTCATTCCAAGTCAGCGAACGACAACGCAGGCTCGCGGGAAAACCGGCCCGTTCCGTCAGGATTGCGCCTGCAAACAGGCCAGACTGCGTTGCTCGTCGCTCATTTGGAATGACCAAACTTCGCTCCTCGCGCCTTGCCTGGCCTGTTTGCAGGCAGCAACTTGGCGGCGCGAATCAATCAGTGCTTCCCTAAACCTGTTCAACAAGCTGGAGACGGGGCATTACTACCGGGTCACACAATGTCGCGAGCCGGGGCAGGGCTCGCAGCAGGTCTCCGGCGGGGTGTTCTTCGAAGGTGACGACCCGGTTTCTCAGGCGCTGAACGAGGCCCAGGCACTGGCCGTGCCGACCTACCCGCCCGGTCCGCACTGCAATGCGCTGGGTCTCACCGAGCTGGGGCACCAGATGATCGAAAGCCTGATGCGGCGCGGTCTGCTCATCGAGACAGACCACACCAGTGTCGAGTCCAAGGAGGCGATTTTCGCGCTGGCCGAGTCGGTGGGGTATCCGCTGATCTCCGGTCATACCGGAACGGGTGGCATCACCACCGAGACCCAAAAGCGTCGCATCTTCGCCCTGGGCGGGCTGGTCTCACCATTCAACAACCAGGCACCTGCCTTAATCGACGAGCTGCTAACCCTGCGCGAGTTGATCGGGCCGGAGACCTTCACCGCGGCGGGCTTTGCCTCCGACGCCGGCGGGTTAGCATCGCAGCCGGCGCCCCGCGCCGATGCCGGTGACAAACCGCTGGTCTATCCGTTCACCTCCCATGACGGCGCCGTTCGTTTCGACCGGCAGGTCACGGGGGAGCGTGTGTACGACCTGAATGTGGACGGCGTGGCGCACTATGGCCAGTACGCGGACCTGCTGGCGGACATGGCGCAGCACGAAGGCGGGGACCAGGCGCTGGAGATTCTGTTCGGCGCCGCCGAAGCCTATCTGCAGATGTGGGAGCGGGCCGAGACGGTGGCCGCTGAGCTGCGGGAGTCCGCGGACCCTTAAGCCCGCACACCGGCGCGGCTCGCGGCCTGGTTTTGAGTTCGCGCCGCAGTCGGTGTGTGGAAGGGCGGGGCCGCGCTCAAGGGTCTCGATGCTAGGTGCATGGCGGCGCGGTGGCGTGCGTTCGGCGGGATGGTAGTGCGAACCCGACCGCGGCGCCGTCCCTGCATCGATTTGCTTTTTCGTCAGATAGTCCGATAATGGACTATATAGTCGATCAACGCAGGACCCATGACCGAACGATCACATCCGATGGCGAACCTGCCCGTCATGCAACTGGTCCGCGAACTGGTCCGGACGTATCAAGGGTTTACGGCCACCGCCTTCGCGCAGATCGAGTCGACCTCCGGCTTGGGGGCCGCCGAATTCGATGTGTTGTCGGCACTGGCCGGCAACGAGGGGCTGACGTTCAAAGACCTGTCCGACCGCACGCTGATCTACAAGACCACGCTGACCAGTGTGGTTGACCGTCTCCAGAAGAAAGGCCTGGTCGAACGCCGACATTGCACGGAAGACCGCCGCTGTATTTATGTAGCGGTCACCCAAGACGGCCAAGCCTTGTTCGACCGCGTATTTCCGGCCCATGTCGAATTTCTGCAGCAACGGCTTGCAGGGTTGTCGGACGGCGACCTCGAGACCCTGCGGTCGGGCCTCAGCGCCCTGCGCCAGCGATTCGACTAACTTATTTATCTATTTAGTCCGAAATAGGACTATTCACAGAGGGATTGACCATGGACGAATCGATTGAACGGATACCCCCATCTGTGCGGTGGCAGGCATGGGCCTTGCGCTTGGGATTTATCGGGTTGTTGATGCTATCGGCTGCCGCACAGGCCCAGTCCCCATTGGCGCGGGTCGAGGCCATTGGCCTGCAGGGACAGACGGCGTTCAAACACTTCGACGGTCTGCAGCAGCAGGCGGTGTCACTCAAGCTCGATCTCCAGGCCATCGAGCTGCCTCGACACTGGGTGCCCGGCCGGGTGCGTTTGAATGCTGTGGCGGGCACCCTGCGTGCCCGCGAACAGCAGGGTGCCATCGTTTCGATTGGGCCTGAGTGGTCGTCAGCGCGGCGCTGGCCCATCGAGATTGCCATCGGCCTGGCCCCAACCTGGCTCAGTGAATCGCAGTTTGCGGGCGACGAACTGGGCGGGCATTTCCACTTCACCTCGCACCTGGCGGTGGGGGGCTATCTGGATGATGCGCGGCGCCTGGAGCTGCGCTACCGGGTGCAGCACATCTCCAATGGTGGAATCCGTCGCGATAATCCGGGTGTCGACATGGCGGGCGCGGAACTGCGCTATCGATTCGGCCTGCGGCGCCCTGCTGTCCTGCGGCATGTGGCCGCAGTGGACCGGCGGTCGGGGACTGGACTGGATTTTCAGCTCGGTGCCTTCTGACGCCATTGCGAGATAAAGGGTCTGTCGGCATGCTCGGGGTCCAGCAATGTCGATGCCGCCTCGCAACGTACGGGCGGCCGCAGGAGACCCATGGATCAGTCAGCAGGGGGCGCAGCTGCGCGCCAACGCGAAATTTATGTACACGGGGCGGCCGGACGGCGCTCCCCCGTTCCGGTGGATGTGGAGGAACTGGAGCTGGCGGCACGCGATGTCATGACGCCGGAGGCCTTCGCCTACATCGCCGGTGGTGCCGGACGCGAGCGGACGATGGAGGCCAATCTCGCCGGATTCGATGCCTGGCAGATCGTGCCCCGGATGTTGCGTGATGTCGGCACCCGATCGCTGCAAACCGAGTTTCTAGGCCAGACCCTCGCATCGCCGCTGCTGCTGTCACCCATCGGGGTGCTGGAGATGGCCCATCCGGAGGCTGACCTGGCCGTCGGCCGCGCGGCGGCGGCCTGCGACGTGCCCTACATCTTCTCGAATCAGGCGTCCGAGCCCATGGAAGCCGTGGCCGAGGCCATGGGCGATGCCCGGCGCTACTTCCAGCTTTATTGGAGCAAGTCGAACGAGCTGGTCGAATCCTTCGTCAGCCGAGCTGAGGCGGCGGGTTGCGAGGCCATTTTCGTCACCCTGGATACCACGCTGCTGGGCTGGCGAACCCGCGACCTGGGGCTGGCCTACTTGCCGTTTCTACGCGGCAAGGGTATCGCCCAGTACACCAGCGACCCGGTGTTCGAACGACTCATGCAACAGGATACCGAGGGCGATGCACCGCGGGCACCGATTAGCGTCAAGGCCCTGGCCACGCTGGTGGAGTCCGCCATGTCGTATCCCGGCAGCACCTTGTCGGCGCTGGGCTCTGGCAATGCGCTTAAGGCGGTCCGGACCTTTGTCGATATTTACTCGCGGCCGACCCTGACCTGGGACGATCTCGATTTCCTGCGGCAATGCACCGATTTACCCATTCTGCTCAAGGGCATCCAGCATCCGGACGACGCCCGACGCGCGGTGGATGCCGGCGTCCAGGGGATCATGGTGTCCAACCACGGCGGTCGTCAGGTCGACGGCGCCATCGGGAGTATCGAGGCCTTACCGGCCATTGCAGAAGCGGTGGGCGGGCAAATCGACATCGCCTTCGACAGCGGGATTCGAGGTGGGGCCGACATGCTCAAGGCCCTGGCCCTGGGTGCCGATGTGGTGGGTGTGGGGCGACCGTACTGCTACGGACTGGCCATTGCCGGTGAATCCGGCGTCCGCGATGTACTCGGCAACCTCCTGGCAGACTTTGAGCTGACCATGGCCTTGTCCGGCGTCAGCGAGGTTTCGCAGATTAGTCGGGACTTGCTCGAAGTCTGATCTGCGCCAGGCCGGCCCCGCACCCCGAGGGGCGCATCCATCGCATTGACCCACCGACACAACACGCAACGCGCATGACTGACACGATTACGCTTAGCCGCTTCGCCCGAAAGCGCCTGTTTCCCAAAGCCGGTCGAACCGACAAGCTGCAGGGCACAGACCCGGCTGCGTTCGAGTCCCACATCAACAGCCATGCCCCCATTAAGCGGCTGGCGGGCTATGCCCCGTTTTGCGAGCTCTGGGTCTATGAGAACTGGACCCCGACACGGGTTATGGCCGTGCCGATTACCGACGACAACCGGCACTTGCTGCGTTCGGCCTATGAGGCGCGCACAGCCAAGGAGCTGCCGGTCCTGACGCGCTGGTTCGAAGGTGTGGACCCGCCACGGGCCAACTACCTGATCGTCATCCTGTACAACGCCGAGCAAATGGCGAAGGAAGGTGATCCGATTGATGCGGACTGGGGGGTGGTCGGTTGCCTGCCCACCGCCGAGCCCGAGGAGATCCCGATGGCGCCGATCACCATGCTGCGCAATGCGCTGGGCGTCGAAGAAGGGGGCTCGGGGGTCCCGCTGGATCGAGAGGCCTATGCAGCCAGTGTCGCGTTCTGGGATGCGCACGCCAACTGGCGTGAGTACGCGGCTTCATGATGCACGGCGAGGCCGCTTGGCAGCGACGGTTCTGAGCCACCGGGCCGGCAGTGATGGAGGGTAGCTACCACCCCGGTCTGGTGGCCTTGTCGGTGCTGGTCGCCATGGCCGCCGGCTACGTGGCCCTGGACATGGCCGCGCGTGTCGCCGACACCGATGGCGCGGCCCGGCGGCAATGGTTGCTGGGCGGTGGTTTGGTCATGGGGCTGGGCATCTGGTCCATGCATTTCATCGGCATGCTGGCGTTCGAGCTGCCCATCCCGGTGGCCTATGACGGCGGCCTCACGGTGTTATCGGCCGTCTTCCCGATTGCGCTGTCTGTGCTGGCCATCCACTACGGCGCCGGGCGCCGGTTAACGCATCGCAAGCTGCTGGTCGGTGGCTTTGTGATGGGCATGGGGATTTGTGCCATGCACTACACCGGTATGGCCGCTATGCGGATGCAGCCGGCGATTCGTTACGAGCCGAGCCTGCTGGCCGGATCCATGCTGGTGGCGGTCAGCGCATCCTGGGCCGCACTGGCACTCGCGTTCTACCTGCGAGGCCGAACCGGACCGGGCGCCTTCTTGCGGCGTGGCAGTGCCGCGGCGGTCATGGGGCTGGCCATTGCGGGCATGCATTACACGGCGATGGCTGCAGCGCGGTTCTCCGAAGACGCGGTCTGTACGGTCACCACTGCCTTGCGTGTCGATAGCTTTGTGCTGGCCTGTGCAATTGCGGTCGTGGTGCTGCTGCTGATCCTCGCCATCCTGGCCATCTCGGCGTTGGATGCCGCATCCGCCAAGCGGGTACAGGTCATCATGGACCGTCTGCGCGAAACTAATGCGGCGCTGACTGACGAGGTGGCCCAGCGAGAAGAGCTCACCACACAACTGCGTCGTTCCAATCGCGAGCTGGAGCAGCTGGCCGAACTCGCCGCGCGTCACCTGCAGCGTCCGCTTCATGCGCTCAGAGGGTTTGTCGAGGTCCTGGACGATCGCCTGGGCGCGACGGCCGATGCCGACCTTCAGGAGTTGATGCGGCGGGTCACAACCGGCACGGGCGAAATGCAAACGCTGATCGACGCGTTGGTTGAGTTGGCCGATATTTCCTCGGCGCGGGTGCAGCGGGACTGGGTGCCGCTGCGGCGAGTGGTCACCGATGCGCGTTTGCGGTTGGCGGCCACCATCGGTCAGCGCAACGTGCAACTGACGGTGGGGCCGCTGCCCACCGTACTGGGCGATACCGAACTGCTAGCCAGGGCGTTCTTTCATCTCATCGACAATGCCATCAAGTTCCAGCCCGTCGCCCAGCCGGTGGTGGAGATCTTCGCGCAGCCGCTGAACGATGGTTGCCGGGTGGTGATTGCGGACCATGGCATCGGCATTCCCGAACAGCACCACGGCGGCGTGTTCGAGCTTTTTCGTCGACTCAATCCGCGGTCGTACGACGGCGCGGGCATCGGACTACCGGTCGTCCGCCGCATCGTTTATCTGCATGGCATCGAAATCGAGTTAGCTGAGCACGCAGAGGGCGGGCTTGCCGTCTGCCTGGATTGGCCGGCGGAGCTTGTCCAGTCCACGCCAGGGCTGGACCCAGACACCCCCGAATAAGCAGCTGTTTGCGTATCACCATGCGAGTTCTGCCACACTGTGTACGCAGCGTTACAAAGCCGCGTTCGACGGTGGGTAGGAGGAGCGACATGCTGGATCGATGGTGGATGCTGGGATTGATGATTGTGTTGGCCGGCTGTTCCGGCTCAGGCAATGAGCCAGCGGGTGGGGCGGCCGCCTGCGACTCGCCGCCGGCGCTAACCGTACCGACGTCCACGCTGGACGCAGCGCTGGCCTGCAGCGCAGGTCTGGCGTCTGCTACGCGTGCTCCGGTCCTGCTGGTCCCCGGCACGGCGACGACGCCTGACACCGCATTCAGCTGGAATCACCAGCCTGCGCTGGAGGCCATGGGCTGGCCCTATTGCACGGTGGAACTGCCCGAATCGGCCATGGCGGATGCGCAGGTTTCGGCCGAATACATCGTGCATGCGATCCGGCAGATGGCTCGGGTCAGCGGCCGGCGCGTGGCGGTCGTGGGCTACAGCCAGGGTGGCATGCTGCCGCGCTGGGCGCTTCGTTTTTATCCGGATATTCGCGAGCGCGTCGAGGAGCTGGTGGGTTTGGCGCCGTCCAACCACGGCACGGAAACGGCGGCCCCGTCCTGCGTGAGTGGCTGCCAACCCTCCATCTGGCAGCAACGTAGCGATGCTGCGTTCATTGCTGCGCTGAACGCGGATTTCGAGACGGTGGCGGGTGTGGACTACACCGTGATCTATACCCAGCTCGATGAGGTCGTGGTCCCCAATGCGGGACCCAACCCCTCGTCGCCGCTACGGGCGCAGGGTGAGCACCTGGCCAACATCGCGACCCAGTCGGTGTGTCCAGCCAATGCCGCCGACCATCTGGCATTGGGGACCTATGACCCGGTTGCCCATGCGTTGCTGGTTGACGCCCTGACCCATCCGGGCCCGGCCGATCCAACCCGGCTAGCCGGCTATGCCGGTGCGCCGGGAACCGCCGCGGTTTGTGCAGAGGTGTTCATGCCGGGCGTGAATCCCGCGACTTTCGCCCTCGACTATGGCGGTCTGCTGGCCGGCATTAGCGAGGCGACGGCGAACACCGAGCGGGTCGACGCGGAGCCGGCCTTGCGCTGTTTTGCCGATCCAGCCGGCTGACCGACAACAGGCTGCCGTCACAGATGGGGGATACCGGCGACCTTTGTTGACGCTTAACGTGCGTGGGACTTCCCTGATCGTGAGCGCAGTGCATGAAAACAATGGTTCCCTTGACGCTGGGTGTGGCTTTGCTGGCCGGTTGTGCCTCGACGCAGACTGCCGCACCGCCCCCGGAGTTCAACCCCGCGCTGGATGCCGCCAGCCAAGTCTCGAGCTTCATTCGGCCCGCGAACACCAAGACACGCGGTGAGTCTCGGCGGGTTGCGTTGACCTCTTGCGTGGTGGCCTTTGGCACCAAGACCAGCGGTTTTGCCCAGACCCAGGCCGGGACATTTGCCTATCAGGATCCCGACAAGGCCAGAGTCGAGGCCAAGGTCAGCACGCTGTACCAGCTGGAGGGGATTGGCGATGCGCAAATGCAGTCGATGACGGATGCCATCTGTGCCCGGGCGGAGCGCCAACTGGCCGACGCCGGGCTGGACGTGATGCCCCATGCTGAGTTGGCGGCCACCTCGGCATACCAGGCCGTGGCGGCCAAGGGTCGACAGGCCCCTGTCGACTGGTCGCTGGGCAAGTCGGACTATCGTGTCTTCGTGCCCACAGGTTGGACGTTGTTCGATCAGCGTTTTGACGGCAAGGCCCGGGGCATCAAGAACATCTTTGCCCAGGCCTCGCGGAGCAATCCGCAGGCGCTTGAAGCCAAGCTGGTCGACGAACTGGGCGTGACCGGTGTTCATCTTGACCTGATGGTCGACTTTGCCAATGTCAGTAGCAGCGACGAGCAATACACCGGCTTTATCGGCCGTAACGTGGGCCGCGACGAAGCCTCGCTGTCGACTTCGGTCAAGCTGGCAACCAGCGGGGTACTCAAGCTGGTCACGCCGGACGTCATCCATTGTCACAAGCTGGGCTGCGACACCATGTGGACCGCGTGGCCGGCGTATCAGTCTTCGCGACCCCTGGTGTCCTCTGATCCTTTCTACACGGGAATGTCGGATGCCCAGTCTGCCGGAAGCAAGGTGGCCGAGGGGCTGGCCAGTGCAATCGGGGTGCTGACCGCGTTGGCGGGCGGCACCGGCGGATCATACGACCGCACGGAGTGGGCCGTGGAGGCCGATCCGACGGCCTACGAAGATATTGCCACCCGCTATGCCGGCTACTTCGTGGACATGGCGGTCCTGGCGCAGCAGCCAAACTAGGCTGACAGACGCCCCAACGAAACAGGCCCGATCCTGAGATCGGGCCTGTTTCTATTCGCGGCGACCAGCGCCGCTTAAGACATCAGCGCTGCCTTAGAGGGCGATCTCTCCGCCGTCTTCACGACTGATGATCACGGTGGCCGACCGCGGGCGGTTGCCCGGCCCGTCGGGGAAGCTGCCACCCGGATGCTGGATATTGACGAACATGGTTCGATAATCCGGTGTCATGTCCACGCCGGTGACCTCGCAGCCGGCCGGCCCGACGAAGAAACGCTTGAGCTGCGCCTGGGTCTCCGGACGGATCAGTCGATCGCCCTCCAGGCCGGCGGGGATGACGGCCAGCATCTGATCATTGCTGTCCGAGTCCAACGGCGCGCCGTTGTCGGTCTGAATCCAGAGCACGCCGCGCGCATCGAACCACAGGCCATCCGGGCTGCCGAACTCGTTGTCCAGCGTCAGGCCGGAGATGTTGAAGGATGGGTCAGCGGAGGCGTTCGAGCCGAAGACGAAGATGTCCCAGGTGAAGCTGGTCGCAGCCGGGTCGTCGTTGGCTTCTGCCAGGCGGATGATGTGACCGTGGCTGTTATTGGCGCGCGGGTTGGCGGGGTTTTCATCGCCCTCGCTACGCCGGGTGTTGTTGGTCAGGGTGAGGTAGATCTCGCCGGTATTCGGGTCGGTGGTCGACCATTCCGGACGGTCCATCGGCGTGGCGCCGACGAGATCCGCGGCGATCCGTGCGTAAGTCAGGACCTCGGCTTGGGAGGTAAAGCGGGCGGCCAGGGCCGGTACGCTGATATCCAGTTCGACCCATTCGCCGGTGCCATCTTCGGCGAACTTGGCCACGTACAACCGGCCGTTATCCAGATACTTGCTGCCCGCCTGGAGTCCGCCGTTGGCGTCGGCCGGATCCCAGTTGGCATTCGAGACATACTTGTAGAAGTAGTCAAAGCGGTTGTCGTCACTCATGTACCAGGCGATGGGACGGCCTTCGAACACGCGACCGGGTTCGGCACCCTCATGGAGGATGCGGCCCATGCCCGTGCGCTTAACCGGTCGCGAGGTCGGATCGTACGGGTCGATCTCGACCAGCCAGCCGAAGGTATTGGCTGCGTTGCGGTAGTCCAGCGCTGCAGTGGCTGCGTTGGGCGTCGTGTCCCAGCGAGCGAACTCGCCGTTTTGTTCGGACGGATCGCCTGCCACGGCGGCCCACTGGTAGCCGAATCCGGTGGCGCTCAGGCCGTAACGAGACTTTTCTTCGGGGACCGGATCTTCCTGGGTCGTCTGATAGCCCTGGAAGTTCTCCTCGGTGGCCAGATAGGTGCCCCAAGGCGTGAAGCCGCGACCGCAGTTGTTGACGGTGCCGCGCGTGCTCATGCCGGTGGCGTCGTAAGCGGTGACCACCAGGTCGGTGCCCGCAACCGGGCCGGCCAGATCGATGGGCGTGGCGGCCGTGATGCGTCGGTTAAAGCCCGTGTTGGCCATCGACCACTCGCCGTTCATGCCGCGCACCATCTCCACGACCGACACGCCGTGGGCGTAGATGTCCTTGCGGACTTCGTCGGGGTCGGTGGGCTTGCCGTCGGCGTCCTCGCTGCGGCCGTCCCCGGCAAACAGGGTGCTGTTGGAATACTCGTGGTTGATCACCAGCAATCCGTGGTCTGAGGTGTTCGACCCGGCCGGCAAGGGATAGAACTTCATGCCGTCATGGTTGGAGCCAATCTGGACTTCCTGCTCTGCCGCAGTGTTGGTGCCGTCACCATTGAATGTGGGGGCAACGCCGTTGAGCGGCGTACCCCAGGGCAGCATGACCTGCATGTTGTAGCCAGGCGGGACGCGCACGAGGTCTTCGGGGCCACCGGCGATGGAGTCGAAGGTCAGCTTGGCTGCGGTGCGACCGCCGTTGTCGGAGTCACTGCAGGCGGAGAGCCCGGCGCCAGCAAACAGCGTGGTGGCGGCAAGGCTGAGCCCGCCGCGCAGCGTGTCCCGACGGGACAGGCGCGCCGCCAGGATATCGGCGAAGGGCCGGCTATCGGTATGGGGTGTGCTGGGGTCCAGGTCGTGCAGCGCCTGAGAGTCCCGAATCGGGGTGCGGTTACGCGTCATGCTGTGAGCCTCCTGCTGGTTGATGACGTGGATCGGTGGATCGATCCCGGCAGGTTAGGCAGGCTCTGTGACGCTAGCGTGGGGGTTTGTTGACAGTCCGTTGACAGTTCCGTGACATCGGCGCCGCGGTCAACCGACCGCGGCGCCGATGTCATGCCGCCGCTGGCATCGGCAGGCGCAGCGCCTGCCAGAGTTCCAACGTGGGTGCAGCGCGGTTGAGCGTGTAGAAGTGCAGGCCGGGGGCGCCCAGGTCCAGCAGGTTGCGCGATAGCTGCGCGACCACATCCAGGCCGAAGGCACGCAGCGACTCGCTATCGTCGCCAAAGGCTTCAAGGCGGCGACGAATCCAGCGCGGGATTTCCGCGCCGCAGCGATCCGAGAAACGGATCAGCTGGTCGTGGTTGGTGATCGGCATGATGCCGGGCACAACCGGCACGCGCACGCCCCGTGCGGCCAGGCGCTCGACTAGGTCTTCATAGGCGTGCACGTTGTAGAAATACTGAGTCATGACCGCATCGGCGCCGCATTGAACCTTGCGAACCAGATTGTCGAGATCGGCATCCGGCGTGGGTGACTCGGGGTGATACTCCGGATACGCAGCGACTTCGATGTGGAACTCATCGCCGGTGGTTTCACGAATGAAGCTGACCAGCTCGTTGGCGTAGCGGAACTCGCCGGGATCGGTCATGCCCGGCAACAGGTCACCGCGCAGTGCGACCAGGCGGTTGATGCCCGCTTGACGATATTCGTCCAGCAACTGGCTGATGCGCTCGCGGGTGGAGCCGATACAGGAAATATGTGCGGCAACGTCGCAACCGGTGTCCTGCTTGGTGGCGATGCAGGTTTCCAGCGTGCCGGACTGGGTACTACCGCCGGCGCCGAAGGTGACCGAGAAGAAGGCCGGCTGCAACGCAGCCAGTTGCTTGCGGACCTCGGCCAGCCGCGTCGCGCCTTTCTCACCCTTGGGCGGAAAAAACTCGAAGCTGAATTGAAGCTCGCTCATGAATGCTCCGGGCCGCGAAGGGCCTCTAATCTTTGAATCGCCGCCGACAGATCGTTGCGATCTGCCGGCGACTCGAACATCAGCGCGTCGGCCTAGTACCGATACGCTTCCGGCTTGAACGGACCGTCGACGGTCACGCCGATGTAGTCGGCCTGCTTCTCGGTCAGCTTGGTCAGGCGAGCGTTCAGCTTGCCCAGGTGCAGGGCGGCAACCTTCTCATCCAGGTGCTTGGGCAGGACGTAGACGTCCTTCTTGTACTGGTCACCCTTGGTGAACAGTTCAATCTGCGCCAGCGTCTGGTTGGTGAAGGAGCTGGACATCACGAAGCTCGGATGGCCGGTGGCACAGCCCAGGTTCACCAGACGACCGCGGGCCAGCAGGATGATCTTCTTGCCGTCGGGGAACTCGACGTGGTCGACCTGCGGCTTGATCTCATCGAACTTGCACTTGGCTTCCAGCGCGGCCACGTCGATTTCGTTATCGAAATGGCCGATGTTGCAGACGATGGTCTCCGGGTGCATGCGCTCCATGTGCTCGTAACGGATGACGTTGTAGTTACCCGTTGCGGTCACGAAGATGTCGGCGGCCTCGATGACGCCCGGGTCTTCGAGGTTCACGACCTTGTGGCCTTCCATGCAGGCCTGCAGGGCGCAGATCGGATCGACTTCGGTGACCCAAACCGTGCAGCCCAGGGCCTTGAGCGACTGGACCGAGCCCTTGCCGACATCGCCATAGCCGCAGACGATGGCGGTCTTGCCGGCCACCATGACGTCAGTGGCGCGCTTGATGGAGTCGACCAGCGACTCGCGGCAGCCGTACAGGTTGTCGAACTTGGACTTGGTGACCGAGTCGTTCACGTTGATCGCCGGGAACGGCAGCGTGCCTTCCTTGGCCATCTTGTACAGGCGAGCCACGCCGGTGGTGGTTTCTTCGGTCACGCCCTGAATCGACGCCAGACACTGCTTGTACCAGCCCGGACGCTCGGCGTTGCGCTGCTTGATGGCGGCGAACAGGTATTTCTCTTCTTCGCTTTCCGGGTTGGCGATTAGCGACGGATCGTCTTCAGCGCGGGCACCCAGGTCGATCAGCAGCGTGGCATCACCGCCATCGTCGAGGATCATGTTCGGCACGCCGCCGTCTGACCATTCGAAGATCTTGTGGGTGAAGTTCCAGTACTCCTCCAGCGACTCGCCCTTAAAGGCAAAGACCGGCGTGCCGCCTTCGGCAATGGCCGCGGCTGCATGATCCTGCGTCGAGTAGATGTTGCACGAGGCCCAGCGCACGTCGGCGCCCAGTGCCTTGAGCGTCTCGATCAGCACGGCGGTCTGGATGGTCATGTGCAGGGAGCCGGCGATGCGCGCGCCCTTGAGCGGCTGTGACGCGGCGTACTCTTCACGCGTGGCCATCAGGCCCGGCATTTCGGTTTCGGCGATCTCGATTTCCTTGCGGCCAAAGGCGGCAAGGCTGATGTCGGCGACGACGTAGTCGGCCGTGTTCATGTCTTCTGCTGCAACACTCATGTGTTTCTCCGTGAATTCTGTGTCGGGGGTCGAATGGGGTGCGATTAGGCTGCCGCGGCGCCGCGCAGGGCCTCGGCCTTGTCGGTGCGCTCCCAGGGCAGGTCCAGGTCTTCGCGACCGAAGTGTCCGTAGGTGGCGGTGTCTCGGTAGATCGGCTTGACCAGATCCATCATCGTGACGATGCCGTAGGGGCGCAGATCGAAGTGTTCGCGAACCAGCTTGGTGAGGGTTTCCTCATCGACCTTGCCCGTGCCGAACGTCTCGACCATCACAGAGGTCGGCTCGGCCACGCCGATGGCGTAGGACAGCTGGATTTCGCACTTGTCGGCCAGCCCGGCGGCGACAATGTTCTTGGCCACATAACGGGCGGCATAGGCTGCCGAACGATCGACCTTGGACGGGTCCTTCCCGGAGAACGCGCCCCCGCCATGGCGGGCGTAACCGCCGTAGGTGTCGACGATGATCTTGCGGCCGGTTAGACCGGCATCGCCCATGGGCCCGCCGATGACGAACTTGCCGGTCGGGTTGATGTGGAACTTGGTGTCCTGGCTGATCCACTCGGCTGGCAGCACCGGCTTGATGATCTCTTCCATCACCAGTTCCTGCAGCGCTTTCTGCTCGATGTCCGGGCTATGCTGCGTAGACAGCACCACGGCATCAATGGCCGTGGGCTTGCCATCGACATAGCGGAACGTGACCTGCGACTTCGCATCCGGACGCAGCGTGGTCTGGTGCTTGGTGCGTCGGACTTCCGATTGCTTGCGAATCAGGCGATGCGCGTACTCGATTGGGGCCGGCATCAGCACTTCGGTTTCGTTGCAGGCAAAGCCGAACATCAGACCCTGGTCGCCAGCACCCTGTTCTTCCTTGGTGGCGCGGTCCACGCCTTGGGCGATCTCGGCCGACTGCTTGCCGATCAGCGACATCACCGCGCAGGAGTGGCCGTCGAAGCCGGTGTCGGAATGGGTGTAGCCGATGTCGTTCACCACGCCGCGGACGAGGTCATCGAGGTCGACCCAGGCATTGGTCGTGATCTCACCGCCAACGATGACGCAGCCGGTCTTGACCATGGTTTCGCAGGCCACACGGGCATTCGGGGCGTTATCGCCTTCCTGGCGCAGGATCTCGTCCAGCACGGCGTCCGAAATCTGGTCGCACATCTTGTCGGGATGGCCTTCGGAGACCGACTCCGAAGTGAAGAGATAGGATTTGCTCATGGTTGTGTCACCGTGTTGTGCAAGACGAAACACCGCGGGGGCTTGCCACCACGGCGCAGGTGAAGAATGACTCCGGCAAGCCGCATATCTGCCTATCCGGATGGGCGGATGATAGTAGCGGCAGTTGCGATGGAATGCACGCGGGCATGAACAGGGAACCGACGAATGACGCGGTCGCGCCGCTGGGAGGGTGATCCCGGCCCTCTCTAGATTTAAAGTCTGCAGGCAGCAACTGGGCGGCGCGAACCCGTCAGTGCTTCCTTACTAATGGAGAATGCCGATGGCCCTGACGGAATCGACGATGCTGGCCCTTGGCTCGAAAGCCAGCGACTTCCTGCTGCCAGATACGCGTGGTGGCGACAAGCTGTCCTACGCCCAGGTGGCAGGAGAGCGCGGCACGGTCATCCTGTTCATCTGCAATCACTGTCCCTACGTCATCCACGTCCGCGACGAGTTGCTGCGTATCGGCCGTGCGTATCTGCCCAGGGGGATTGGCTTCGCCGCGGTGAGCTCCAACGACGTTTCCACGCACCCAGAGGATGGGCCTGACGCCATGGCCAAGCTGGCAAAGGCTGAGGACTTTCCGTTCCCCTATCTATACGACGAAACCCAGGACGTGGCCCGCGCCTATCGCGCCGCCTGTACGCCGGACATTTTCGTCTTTAACGCCGAGCGGGCGCTCGTCTACCGTGGGCGGCTGGACGCATCGACGCCGGGTAACGGCGTGCCCGTGACGGGTGCTGACCTACGTGCTGCCCTGGATGCGCTGTTGCAGGGCAAGCGGTTGGATGTCTCGCAGCAGCACCCCAGCATGGGCTGCAACATCAAATGGGCGAGGTGACGGGCCAAACGAAGGGGGCGCCAATGAGCGGGCAGCCAATCACGGAAGAAGCGCAGGCGGCCATAGAAGCGAAGGGCCGGCGCGGCGTTTAACGGTGTAATTCGTAAGGTTTCACCCTAATTCCTGACGAAGCCAATCCTGCAGACGAGGCGGTGAGGACATGGCAGTATTTATCCGACAGGATCATTCGTTGACTACGCGAATAGCCCGTCAATCAGGGCAATCCGTGGACAACGGCCGAACCGAGGCTGCGTGTTATACGGCAATTTGCCGCATTTGCTCGCTCGCGCGGCTGCCTTTTCACAGCACACGCCAATGAAATCAATCAATTACAGCCCATTCTTGCTTGTTATACGGCCTGCCGCTCGTGCGTTATATGGCATTTTGCAACCCAATAAGCGTTAGAACGCACGCATGATTCTGCTTGATTACGAAAGCAACCATTCTTTCGCCGTTCGACTGCTTTGTCTTGCTGGCGCGTTACTGGTTGGTGGGACAGTTTTCTTGATTGTGCAGCTACCCGAGGCGGGTTTAGCCATTAAGGCCGTAACCGTTGTCTGCGGAACCTGCCTGGGGCTGTGGTTTTTTGGGATCACGTTTGGTTTTGTCGCCAAGTTTCCGTGGCAAGGGCTAGTTCTATTCGGTGTCGCCCAGTTCGTTGTGCTCGCAGTGCTCGTAGCGGCAATGTTCACTGAGGGCAGCTCGCCGCCAAGTTTTCCGCTTTTTGGGCTGGGTTCAGCAACTCTGCTGTTTCTTGGCGCAGCAAGCATTCGGCGTGGCTTGAGTCATCGTAACCGCAGCAATGCGTTCTAACATGGCGTTTGAGCCGGACGCTTTTCTCCGCTGCGCTTCGAAAAGCGCCGCTCAACTTCGGCGTTATGCCGCATATGTTGCGCGTAGCTGGCATGTTGGGCCACGCTTCACGTTTCGGCTACGTATACTGCTGTAAGAATGGCATCGAAACAGAAGAAAGGCAGAGGCAACAAGCGACAGGAAAAGGCTGCGGAGTACAACGGGTGGCGTGCTCTTGTCGTCTTCCTTGAAGGCATATTTGATCTCATCAACAACCGTCAGATTTACCCTGCGTTTGGTCTTGTACTCCTGAGCATCTGTGTCGTCGTGGTAGTACGATTGCCCGAGAACGAGTTGGCGGAAGTAATTAAGTTGTTGATTTCTAAGGCTGGCGGCTCGGCTGGCGGCATGTTCGCCCTGCTAATCGTGACAAATGGGGGTTGGTGGTACTTGACAAAGCGGCTTAGGTCTATATATAAGCATGAGATTGAGCGCCTAGTCGCGGTGCGTAGTGAGTTGATGCATGGACCTGATGCCAAGATTCGTCAACATCGCTCAAGTGAGGAAGACTGCCCCGAACAGTACCTCATGCCCACCAACCCTGCGAAAGCCGCTGACGAGTAGATGATGGAATTTTTTATCGGCGTTTGTGTACTGCTTATAGTGCTGTACTTCGCCGCACAACAAATTAAGCTTTATAACGAAATCATGTTAGACAAATACAGATTTCGTTATTTTTCCCTGCGTGACCGTTTGGCGCTAATGGTCATAAATGGCGACCTTGAAGAAGATTCCTGGGAATACAAGAAGATTGTTGACACGCTCAACTACCACATTAAGAGCGTAGAGACAATGTCTATCGATCATATCGTTTCAATGATCGCCAAGTATCACACCTCTCCAGAAGAACAAAGGACCGTTCGCATTATCGAGAAGCGCGTAAAGAACGAGGCCATTTTGCAGTTGATGGTCGAGTTTTTTAGCGTCACTCGTCAGGTTCTTTGGAGAAACAGTCGGACCCAGATCCGTGCACTCAAATACGTCGTTGGAAAGTCACAACGGCGACAAAGGCGCGTAGCAACTGTCCCTGAAATCGGTGTCATGAGAAATTCCAAAGCCGCACTGAAACGAATTGACGGCTCATTGGAATCACTCAGCTCAAGCCTCTCTGACGTACACGCCGCTGCGGCATAACAAATCGTTGCAGCGGACGTTTGACCCGCCGCCCATTTTTGCTGCCGCAAAAACGGGCGTCGCCTCAAACGCCGCTGAACTCAGGCGTTGGGCATCATGAAACGATTTTCAGCCGCTTCTTTTGCGCTGAGCGCCTTCTTCGTCACGGGCGCAGTCACTGCTGCCGAAGTTGCACTATTTGATCGCGAATTCCCACTACCCGTAGGCTGCGTTCTGTTTCCAGGTCCGGCGCTCGTCGACGGTTATACTCGCATTCAATGCGAAGAGAGCCTCGAGTCTCCTACGCTCTACCTTGCGTTTCTAAAGGCAGAAGAGTGTGAAACTCGGGAAGAACCTTCCGCACTAATTCAGCGGCGCGTGCTTTCACAACAAACGATAGGGAACCTCGAAATGCTGGTAGCTGTGGAAAGAGTGAACAACCAGGAAACCGAATTCCACACAACACGAATCTTCGACAAATTAACGTGTTTACAAGCTTCAAGCACTGATGCACAAGCAGTTCAATCGTTTGTTGAACCAGCGTTGTCGGAGTGATGCCCAACAAATCATTGCATCGGACGCCAAACACGCTCCGCGTGTTTGGTTCCCTACGCCCTGCGGGCTCCGGCGCCGCTGAATTCAAGCGTTAGATGCCATCCATAGCCCAATGAGAATCGGTGAGCTCGCAAAAAGCGTCGGGGTATCCGTCGAGACAGTCCGGTACTACCAGCGGCAGGGGTTGTTGGATACGCCTGAAAAGCCATACGGCCAAAACCGGCACTACACAGAATCGCATTTCAAGCGCCTGAAATTTATCAAGCGTGCTCAAGCCCTTGGCTTTTCCCTTGCTGAAGTGGTTTCATTGCTTAGCCTCTCTGCGTCGGACTGTTCCGAAGTGGAAAAAGTGGCGAGTCGCAAGCTCTTGCTCGTTCGTGAAAAGCTGGCAGATCTGTCCAGAATTGAGTCCGTTTTGGTGGAGGCTGTGGCGGGCTGTCAGGAGCGTCGTCCTTATGAGGGGTGCCCAATCATCGAAAGCTTAATCGATCAGAAGTCTTGAAGCCGTACCTAGGTACGGAGCTTATGCTGACCTTGTTCAACCGTTGGAGGTCGCTTCAAGATGAAAGAATCCTTGGTCAGTATAGGCGGCGTCGGAAGCATCGCTTCGGCTGCCGCTGCGGCAGCCCCATGCTGTTTGCCGTTTCTTGCATCAGTCGCTGGTGCCGTAGGCTTGTCGGCGTTGCTGCCTTATTCACAATACATTGCCTACTTGGTTCAGGCGTTCGGAATCATCGCCGTAGTCGGAGCCATCTTGTCATTTCGGCAGCATCGAAAGTACGGCCCCTTGGTCTTAACTGCTGCTTGTGTCATCGGCCTGCTTGTTGTCTATAACGTCTCACTAATCGCATGGCTGCTGTATTCTGCTTTGGTCGGGTTGGTTCTTGCGGCCATTTGGAATACCTACGAATCAAAGAGGTGCAATCAATGCTCAGCCGAGGCATAGAGCTAGAATCGACGATTACTTGTCCGCACTGTGGTCACAAGAAAACCGAAACCATGCCCACAAATGCTTGCCAGTACTTTTATGATTGCGAGGGTTGTCAAAAGGTCTTAAAGCCTCACCTGGAGGATTGCTGTGTATTTTGTAGCTTCGGTTCGGTCAAGTGCCCACCTATCCAAGAGGGCGAGTGTTGTGGGTAATGGCATCTAACAAGTGACTATGGTCTGAAGTCAACTATTCAGGCTAGTTCAGGATCCCAGTGTTGACCGTTTTTCATCATTACGTTCAAGATGGTGATGAGTTTTCGCATGCAGGCCACCAGTGCGACTTTGGGCGGCTTACCGGCCGACAGTAGACGCTGATACTGCGCCTTCAGTTTGGGATTACTCTGAGTGGCCGACATGATGGCCATGAAGAGGACGGTCCGAATACGTGGCCGACCCGCACGGATGCGTCGTTTTCCAGTGAACGCCCCGCTGTCCTTGTTCATCGGGGCCACACCGACAAGCGCTGCGATCTCCTTTCGATTGAGTGTTCCCAACTCTGGAAGCTCGCTGAGCAGGGTGTAAGCTAGGACGCGCCCGACGCCATTTACGCTCGTAAGCAGCGCTTTCTTCTCGGCCCACTCGGGCACTTTCTTTGTCGCCTGGTCCAGGGCGCGATCAATCCGGTCAATCTCGTCGGTCAGTTGTTTGATGTGACGACGAACACTGACCAAGAGCGACTTGGGCAGGATGCTGGCACGGTTCTTTTCCATGCTCCGCATGTCCATGAGTTGCGTGCGTCTGGCCAGAAGATCGCTGATAAGACGACTGGATTTGTTCTTGGCCGGTGTCAGCGGCGGCTGTAGGGCCTCGCCGAAATGAGCAATATCCTGCGCATCCAGCCGATCTGTCTTGGCCTGACGTCCGGTGGCCTGGGCAAAGCGTCGGACTTGGGTCGGGTTCGCCACGACAATCGGAAGGCCGGCTTGATGCGCGGCATCGACAAAGGTGCTTTCCAGCCGACCAGTGGCCTCGACGACGATCCGTGCCGGGCGAATGGCACGGCAGCGCTTGATCGCGGTCGAGATCCCTTCTGGCGTATTAATCACGTGAAAAGTTTCGCCGGTGGGGCGCACGAAAACGTCTAATCTCTGCTTGCTGACATCGATGCCAATCGTGATGTCTTTGTGGTTTGAGATATCCATGAGATAAGCTGACTCCGCCTTGCTATACGGGCTCGGGGCCCCGATGACTATTCGAGTTATTGCCTATAGAGATCAGTCACGCGCGCACTTGTTAACGGTCTCTGCGAAGCAGGAGCCAATCGTTTCTCGCGCTGTGACTGATAGGCCTTCGGTGGCCGCCGAAGGTGGGCCCCATTTTTACCCGTTTTCTGACGAATACGGACCATACAAATCGTATATGGACTCCTCCCGCAACCGGGCAGTCGAAGACGTCTAGATCTCGGCGATAGAGGTGCGGTTGCGGTCGTATATTCGGCCTGTTGATGGGCTCTTACGGCCCTGGCCTTCATGGAAATCCGCATCGAGTCGTGCCACACGCTGCAACTGAGCTTCTCGCTCTGATTTGTTACCGGCATCTAGACCCGATGGGGCCGACCCGTTTCGCCATGATCGCTGCCTTCTCCTGCACAACCGCTGGTGGGAAAACTTAAATTTGAGTCTGTCAGGCAGCCACGGCCTGATACTCCGGATCAAAGCAGGTGCCATTCGCCCAGCTCGCCCAGGCGATCCGAGCCAGCTTGTTGGCCACGGCACAGGCCGCTTTGTTGTGATTGGATCGCGCCTGCACGCCCAGCGCCCAGTGCTGGAGCGGGCTCAGGGGTCTGCCCGCGTTCTGGTTGCGCCTAGCACTGA